>JAEZMP010000079.1 GCA_023442215.1 Pseudomonadota bacterium | reverse complement strand
CTTAGGAGAATAGAAGACCATGCGCGTTTATTACGACCGTGATGCGGACATCAATCTGATCAAGAGCAAGAAGGTGGCCGTCGTCGGCTACAGCAGCCAGGGGCACGCGCACGCGCTCAACCTGCGCGATTCCGGCGTCAAGGAAGTGGCGATCGCTCTCCGCAAGGGCTCCGCTTCGGCTGCCAAGGCCGAGAAGGAAGGCTTGAAGGTCATGGAGGTCGCGGACGCGGCCAAGTGGGCGGACGTCGTGATGATGCTGACGCCCGACGAGCTGCAGGCCGACATCTACCGCGAGAGCCTGCACGACAACCTCAAGGAAGGCGCCGCCCTCCTGTTCGCGCACGGCCTCAACGTCCACTTCAACCTGATCGAGCCCCGCAAGGACATCGACGTCCTGATGGTGGCGCCGAAGGGCCCGGGCCACACCGTGCGCGGCGAGTACCAGCGCGGCGGCGGCGTGCCCTGCCTGATCGCGATCGCCCAGGATTACACCGGCAACGCCCACGACATCGGCCTGTCCTATGCGTCGGCCATCGGCGGCGGCCGCGCCGGCATCATCGAGACCACCTTCAAGGAAGAGTGCGAGACCGACCTGTTCGGCGAGCAGGTGGTGCTGTGCGGCGGCCTCGTGGAGCTGATCCGCGCCGGCTTCGAGACCCTGGTCGAGGCGGGTTACGCCCCCGAGATGGCCTATTTCGAGTGCCTGCACGAAGTGAAGCTGATCGTCGACCTCATCTATGAGGGCGGCATCGCCAACATGAACTACTCGATCTCCAACACCGCCGAGTACGGCGAGTACGTCACCGGCCCGCGCATCATCACGGCCGAGACGAAGGCGGAGATGAAGCGGGTTCTGAACGACATCCAGTCCGGCAAGTTCACCCGCGACTGGATGCTGGAGAACAAGGTTCACCAGACCTCGTTCAAGGCCACCCGCGCGAAGGCCAATGCCCACCCGATCGAGGAAGTCGGCGCCCGCCTGCGCGACATGATGCCGTGGATCAAGGCGAAGGCCCTGGTCGACAAGTCCCGGAACTGATCCAGTTCGGACCTGATGGGACGGCACGCGCCGTCCCCGCGCGAGCGAACGAAGGGCGGTCCCTCACGGGCCGCCCTTTTTCGTGGCCGGTCGATACCGGCAGAAATTTGCATGGCGCGCTGCCGGAAAGCGCTCTAGCCGGTGAATATGGACGCGTCGGATCGCGATTCGAATCTCGGGGAGGGGATGCAATGAACTTCGGACAGGGGTGGACCGAACCGACGCGGCGCGGCGTGCTCGCCGCCGCCGCGCTCGCCTTCCTCGCGGGCGCCGCCGTTTCCGGCGCTGCCGCCGCAGCCGAGAACAACACCCTCGACGGCAAGCCGCCCGTCGGCACCATCTCGCTCGAACAGTTCCAGGCCGGATATATCGCGAGCGCCGGCGGCGGACAGGGCGTGCTGAGATTCCAGGGGCAGGCGATCCCGTTCTCCATCGGCGGCGTCGGGGTCGGCGGGCTCGGGGCGGCGGAAACCAACGCCAACGGCTATGTCTACGGCCTCAAGACCTTGGCGGATTTCCCGGGCAACTACGTCCAGGTGCGCACCGGCTTCGCGTTCGGCGTGTTCGGCGGCGGCGACCTCACCCTGAAGAACGACAAGGGCGTGACGCTGAAGCTGAAGGCGAAGCGCAAGGGCCTGATGCTCGGCTTCGGCGGCGACGTGATCTCCATCACGCTGAACGAGCTGAAACCCGCGAACCCCCGGTAGAGCGCAGCCGCCTGGGGGCGAGCGGCCGCCCGGCCTCGTGACGCCGGCCGTTCAGTCCGCCGTCTTCGCGGCCCGCAGGCTCGCCTCGATCAGCCGGTCGGCGACTGCGGCGAGCGAGCCCGCCGGCCCACCCTCGCCGAACATCTGGCCGGAGCTGTAGGTGCCCTCGAGCAGCAGCAGGAGGCCGTCGCCGAGCATCGCCGGATCGTCGGCTCCCATGGCGGCCGCCATTTCGGTCAGCCGGCGGCGCAGTTCCCGCTTGTTTTCCTGCGAGACCAGCCGGGCGGGATGCTGCGGATCGGGATATTCCACCGCCGCGTTGGTCAGCCCGCAGCCGCGATAGCCGTTGACGCAGGCGCGGGTGCCGACCCCGGTGAAGTACGCCCGCACCTGGGCGCGCGGATCGCCCGGATGGGCCGCGACCGCGGACTCGAACCGCGCCCAGAACTCGGCGTCGTAATCCGTCAGATAGGCCGCCGCGAGCGCGTCCTTGGAGGCGAAGCTGCGATAGAGGCTCGGCTTCGTCACGCCGGCGCGCGTCACGATCTCTTCCACGCCCACCGCCCGGATGCCCTCGCGATAGAACAGGTCGCGCGCGGTCGCCCGGATGCGGTCGCTCGCCCGGCGCGGATGGCTGGCCGTCGCCGGCAGTCCTGCTTCGCCCGGCAGTCCTGCTTCGCCCGGCTTGCCCGCTTCGCCCGGCCGGCCGCTGCGTGAATCCGTTGGCATGTCCGTCGTCCTGTCGGTGGTCCTGTCGGGTCCCATGCCGGGCGGCGCGAAGCCGCGCCCGCGGCCGGGATATTCCGCTTGCAATGTTACCGATCGGTACGTATAGGGGAACAAAGCAACGTACCGGTCAGTCACATGCATATAGCGCGCAAGCGGCCGTTCGGCCAGAACTATGCCTTCGTCGTCGCGGGCGTGGT
>JAEZMP010000033.1 GCA_023442215.1 Pseudomonadota bacterium | reverse complement strand
GATCGGCCACGTCGTCGGCAGCTACGATCTCGATACGGTGCTCGCCTCCGGCAACGTCATCCGCGACAGCAGCCTCTATCTGCCGATCCTGCTGCTGTTCCTCCTCGGCACCTTCACCAAGAGCGCGCAGTTCCCGTTCCATTTCTGGCTGCCGAACGCGATGGCCGCACCGACGCCGGTGTCCTCGTTCCTGCACTCGGCGACCATGGTGAAGGCTGGCGTGTTCCTGATGGCCCGGATGTGGCCGGTGCTCGCCGACACCTACGAGTGGTTCGCCATCGTCGGCTTCGCTGGCATGGCGACGCTGCTGCTCGGCGCGTACTTCGCGATCTTCCAGCAGGACATCAAGGGCCTGCTCGCCTACTCCACCATCAGCCATCTCGGCCTGATCACGCTGCTCATCAGCCTCGGCAGCCCGCTCGCGCTGGTGGCGGCGATCTTCCACATGATGAACCACGCCACCTTCAAGGCGTCGCTGTTCATGGCCGCCGGCATCATCGACCACGAGGTCGGCACCCGCGACATGCGCCGCATCGGCGGCCTGTTCCGATTCATGCCGATCACCGCGACGCTGGCGATGGTCGCCAGCGCCTCGATGGCCGGCGTGCCGCTCCTCAACGGGTTTCTTTCCAAGGAGATGTTCTTTGCCGAGGCGATCGAGACCCATGCCGATTCCGTGTTCGATACCGCCGCCCCCTATGTCGCCGTGCTGGCGAGCGCCTTCGCGGTCACCTACTCGATCCGCTTCATCCACGGCGTCTTCTTCGGCAAGCCGCCGGAGGCGTTTGAGCACACGCCCCACGAGCCGCCGTTCTTCATGCGGCTTCCCGTGCTGCTGCTGGTGCTGATCTGCCTCATCGTCGGCATCGTGCCGGGGCGGACCGTGGGGCCCTACCTGCACAGCGCCGTCGTCTCCGTGCTCGGCGCCGAGACGCCCGCCTACAGCCTCGCGGTCTGGCATGGCTTCAACCTGCCGCTCGTGATGAGCCTGGTCGCGCTCCTGGCCGGCACGCTTCTGTTTTTCGCGCTGCGCCGCTACTTGGCGACCAGCGAGGAGGGCCCACCCTATTTTCGCCTTCTCAAGGGGCAGCGCATCTTCGAGCGCGTGATGGTGCTGGTGTCGTGGCGATGGGCGCGACTGGCGGAAAGCCGGCTCGGCACCCGCCGCCTTCAGCCTCAGCTGAGGCTGCTCGCCGGCTTCGCCTTCATCCTCGCGCTGATGGCGCTGCTCACCGGGCCGTTCGGCGCGGAAGCGACCGTCTCCGCCGGAAACGATCCCGTCTTCACCGGGCTCTGGGCCATCGGCGCGCTCTGTGCCATCGGCGCGGCGTACCAGGCGAAGTTTCACCGTCTGGTCGCGCTCATTCTCATGAGCGGCGCGGGCCTCGTCACCTGCATCACCTTCGTCTGGCTGTCCGCGCCCGACCTCGCGCTCACGCAGCTCGTCGTCGAGATCGTCACCACCGTGCTGATCCTGCTCGGCCTGCGCTGGCTGCCGAAGCGGCTGGAGGACGTCGATCCGGCCGGGGAGTTCTCGGCCAAGCTGCGGCGCTTCCGCGATCTCGGTCTCGCGGTGGCGTGTGGCGCCGGCGTGACCGCGATCGCCTATGCCGTGATGACGCGGCAGCCGCCGCAGAGCATCGGCGACTATTTCCTGGAGAACGCCTACAGCCAGGGCGGAGGGCGCAACGTCGTCAACGTCATTCTCGTCGATTTCCGCGGCTTCGATACGTTCGGCGAGATCACCGTGCTCGGCATCGTCGCGCTCACGGTGTTCGCCCTGCTCCGGCGTTTCCGCCCGGCGCCCGACAATGTCGCCTCCCCCGACCAGCAGCTTCACCAGGCGGCCTCGGACGATCCGCAGGCCAGGCCTGAGGCCGGCAGCATCGCCAGCGACTACCTCCTGGTGCCGGGCGTCATCATGAAATGGCTGTTTCCGGTCATCATCGTACTGGCGGCCTATCTGTTCATCCGCGGCCACGACGTGCCGGGCGGCGGGTTCATCGCCGGCATCGCCATGGCCGCCGCCTTCATCCTGCAATACATGGCGGCGGGCACCACCTGGGTCGAGGAACGGCTGCGCGTGCTCCCCGTGCGCTGGATGGGCTTCGGCCTGCTGATCGCCGCCGCCACGGGCATGGGCTCGTGGCTGTTCGGCTATCCGTTCCTCACGTCCCACGCGCAATATGTCGCCCTGCCTTTGATCGGGAAGGTGCCGGCGGCCACGGCCATGGCGTTCGACCTCGGCGTGTTCTCGCTCGTGATGGGGGCGACGGTGCTGATGCTGATCGCGCTCGCGCACCAGTCGATCCGCAAGCTTCGCGCGGCGAAGCTGCCCGCCGCACCCGAGACGGAGAGCCCGCGATGGAACTGACGCTTGCCATCGGAATCGGCGTTCTCGTCGGCTCGGGCGTATGGCTGATCCTGCGGCCGCGCACCTATCAGGTCATCGTCGGGCTTTCGCTCATCGCCTATGGCGTCAACCTGTTCATCTTCTCGATGGGGCGGGTGCGCGTCGGCGCCCCGGCGGTGCTGGACGCCGCAGGCCCCGTGAACCCGGCCGATTATGCCGACCCGGTCCCCCAGGCGCTGGTGCTGACCGCGATCGTCATCGGCTTTGCCACCACCGCGCTGTTCCTCGTCGTCATGCTCGCCTCGCGCGGCCTCACCGGCAGCGACCACGTCGACGGCAGGGAGTCCTGAACGTGCTGCCGATCGAGCATCTTCTCATTGCCCCGATCGTGCTGCCGCTGGTCACCGGCGCGCTGCTGCTGCTCTACGACGAGCGGCGGCACACGCTGAAGGCGGTCATCGACGTCGTCTCCACCGTCGCGCTCCTCCTCATCAGCCTCGTGCTGCTGCGGGCCGCCGATGCGGTCGATGGGCCGGACGCGCACGTCAGCACCTACCTTCTCGGCAACTGGGCGGCGCCGTTCGGCATCGTCCTGGTTCTGGACCGCCTGTCCGCGCTGATGCTGACGATGACGAGCATCCTTGCCGTCGCGTCCCTCATGTTCTCGCTCGCCCGCTGGCACAGGGCGGGACCGCATTTCCACACGCTGTTCCAGCTTCTGCTGATGGGGCTGAACGGGGCCTTCCTCACGGGCGACCTCTTCAACCTGTTCGTGTTCTTCGAGGTGCTGCTCGCTGCGTCCTACGGGCTGCTGCTGCACGGCTCGGGCGTCACGCGGGTCCGCGCCGGGCTGCATTATGTCGCCATCAATCTCGCGGCCTCGTTCCTGTTCCTGATCGGTGTCAGTCTGATCTACGGCGTGACCGGCACGCTGAACATGGCGGACCTCGCGGTGCGCATGGCGAACGTTCCCGCGGACAACCACGCGCTTCTCGACGCGGGCATCGTCATCCTCGGCGTCGCGTTCCTGGTGAAAGCCGGCATGTGGCCGCTGTGCTTCTGGCTGCCGGGGGCCTACGCGGCGGCCGCGGCGCCGGTCGCGGCCATCTTCGCCGTCCTCAGCAAGGTCGGGGTCTATGCCGTGCTGCGGCTGTCGCCGCTTCTGTTCGGGGTCAATGCGGGCCGCTCGGTCGGGCTCGACGACGCCTGGCTGTTCGCCGGCGGCATGGTGACGATCGCATTCGGCACCATCGGCGTGCTGGCCTCCCAGGCCATGGGCCGGCTCGTCGCCTTCAGCGTTCTCGTTTCCAGCGGCACGATGCTCGCCGCCGTCGGCATCTCCAGCAGCGCCGTGACCGCGGGCGCGCTCTACTACATGGTCAGTTCCACCCTCACGATCGGCGCGCTGTTCCTGCTGGTCGAACTGGTGGAGCGCACCCAGAACCCGGCCGCGGACGTGCTCGCCGTCACCATGGAAGCCTTTGGCGAGGAAGACGAGGAAGCGGAGGAGCGGGAGGTCGGCACATCCATCCCGGGAACGCTCGCGATCCTCGGCGCCTGCTTTCTCCTGTGCGGGTTGCTGCTGTCGGGGCTGCCGCCGCTCTCGGGCTTCGTGGGCAAGTTCGCCGTGGCGTCGGCGGCGCTTTCGGTCGGCGGTGGCGGGCCGCTCTCCACCGAGGGTTGGTCGTTCATGGCCATGCTGCTGGTCTCCGGCCTGTTCGCGATGGTCGCGATGGTCCGGGCCGGTATCCGCATGTTCTGGTCGCCGGTCGAGATCGTCGTGCCGCGGGTGATGGTGGTCGAGTTCCTGCCGGTGGTTTTCCTTCTGGTGGTGTGCGCGGCGATGACCGTTCAGGCCGGCCCGCTGATGCGCTATGCCGAGGCGACGGCCGGTGCGCTGCACGAGCCGGATGCCTATATCCGCGGCGTTCTTGAGAAGCGGCCGGTGCCGCCGCCCGCGGACTCCGCCCCCAAAGCGGAGGCCTCGCCATGACGCGCCTGCTGCCCTATCCGCTACTCGCCGCGTCGCTCGTGCTGATGTGGCTCCTGCTCAACGGCTTCTCGCTCGGGCATCTGATCCTCGGCGCGGTGATCGCCGCCGTCGCCACGCGGATCATGGCGGCGCTCGAGCCGGACAAGCCCCGCGTGCGGCGCTGGGGTGCCATCGTCCGGCTTTTCGGCGTCGTCTTCGTCGACATCATCCGCTCCAACATCGCGGTCGGTCGCATCGTGCTGCGCGGCCGGCCGGAGCGAACGGGTTTCGTGGCGATCCCCCTTACCGTCCGCGACCGCACCGCGCTCGCCGTGCTCGCCTGCGTGCTGACGGCGACGCCCGGAACGGCCTGGGTCGAGTACCGTTCGAGAACGGGCACGTTGCTGATCCATGTGCTCGACCTCGAGAACGAACAGGACTGGATCGACCTGATCAAGAAGCGCTATGAGCCGCGCCTCATGGAGATCTTCGAATGAGCGCCACGATCCTGCTCTGGTCGGTCACGCTCGCGCAGCTCATGTTCGTCATGGCCATGGCGTGTTGCGTGTTCCGGCTGTTCCGTGGCCCCCGTGCGCAGGACCGCGTGCTCGCGCTCGATGCGCTCTACGTCTCGGCGATGCTGCTGCTCCTGACCTTCGGCATCCGCACCGGCAGCACGCTCTATTTCGAGGCCGCGCTGGTGATCGCGCTGCTCGGCTTCATCTCCACGGCGGCGCTCGCGAAGTTCCTGATGCGCGGGGAGGTGATCGAATGAACCACGCGGCCGATCTGCCGCTCTGGGCGGCTATCCTCGTCTCGCTGTTTCTTCTGCTCGGCGCCGGCGTGACTCTGATCGGCACGATCGGCCTGGTGCGGCTTCGCAGCTTCTACCAGCGCCTGCATCCGCCGACCCTCGGCACCACCTGGGGCGCCGGCGGCGTGCTGATCGCGTCGATGATCTTCTTCTCCGTGCTGGAATCGCGGCCGGTCATTCACGAGCTTCTGATCACGGCGTTCGTCACCGTCACCACGCCTGTCACGCTGATGCTGCTCGGCCGCGCCGCGCTTTATCGCGACCGCACCGAGGGGCGCACCGACGTGCCGGCCTTCAATCCGGAGGGCGGCGACAGCGGCAACGGTGCGCCGCAGGAAAGCTGAGCGGCAGCGCCACCCTCTGGACGACGCAGCCGCCAGAGGCTACCGGCACACGGGCTGTTCAGGCGGAACGCATGCTCGCCGTTGACAATGGCGCTTCAGCCTATATTGTACGCATGGCTATCCGGTAGGCACTCGGGTGGCTTGACATAGGCCGCAGAGGCCAAGGGCAATTTCGCCCCGCGAGACCCCGCCGGACCGGCGTTGCGGTTTCGTGGGGTTTTTTGCGTTTGGGTCCCTGCGCAGGTTTCGAATCCGGAGCGCGGTGCAAGCACCATGAAATCGCCCCTTCGCATCGGCATCCTCTATTCGACGACGGGGCCTTATGGCGCCTTCGGCCGCGAATGCCGCGATGGCGCCGAACTGGCCGCCGCCGAACTCGCCCGCGAGGGCGTGCCGGTGGAACTCGTCGTCGCCGACCCTGAGGGCGAGGCGGGGCGCTATGTGACGCTCGCCCGCGAGCTGCTGCGCGAGAAGGGCTGCCGGCACATCGTCGGCACGGCGCTTTCGGCCGCGCGCAAGGACGTAACGCCGCTCGTCGAGAAGCACGACGCGCTGCTGTGGTACATCTGCCCCTACGAGGGCTTCGAGGCGAACGAGAACATCATCTATACCGGCGCGTGCCCCAACCAGCACCTGGTCCCGCTGTTCGACTATCTCATGCCCCGCCATGGCGGCCGGGTCTTCCTGCTCGGCGCGAACTATGTGTGGGGCTGGGAGATGAACCGCCTCGCCCGCGAGCTGCTGGCAAGGGGCGGCGGCGAGGTCGTCGGCGAACGCTTCCTGCCGATCGAGGAGACCGAGATCGGCCGCCTGATCGCGGAAATCCGCGCGCAGCGCCCGTCGTTCATCCTGAACAATCTTATCGGCCCGTCGAGCTACGCGTTCCTGGCCGCCATGAACGAACTCGCCCGCGAGGACCCCGCGTTCCGCCCGGAAAACTGCCCCGTGGTGAGCTGCGACCTGACCGAGTGCGAACTGGGCGAGATCATCCCCGGCGCAGCCGTCGGGCAGCTTGCCGCGGCCTGCTATTTCGACAGCCTCGACACGCCGGAGAACCGGGCCTTCAAGGCCGCGGCGACGGCGCGGTTCGGCACCGAGCGACGCTTCTCCTCCTTCTTCTCCGGCGCCTATGCCGCCGTCCGTCTCTGCGCCGAGGCGATCCTGTCCGCCGGCACGGACGAGCCATCCGAAGTCCGTCAGGCCGTGTGCGGCAAGGTCCACCACACGGTGCAGGGCCCAATGCGGATCGACCCGCGCACCAATCATGCCGCCCTGCCGTTCCATCTTGGCCGGATCAACGGCGACGGTGGCTTCGACGTGATCGCCTCGCGTCCGCCGATCGCCGCCGATCCCTACCTGACCGGCGCGCGCGATGCGCGCTCGTCGTCTCACCTGCGGGTCGTCTCATGAGCACGCCGAACTTCGTCGGCCTGAGCGCCGTCATCCTCCACCGCCCGGATGAGGGCGTCGACCGGCTCGCCCGCCAGCTCCGGCTGCTCGGCCTCAATGTCGAGCGTCACTGGTCGCCGCTCGGCGTGGACGAACCGTGCGACATCGTGCTGGTCGATGCCGATCAGGGCTGGAACGGCCTGCTGCCGTGGAATCCCGGCGAGGCGCGCGTGCCCGTGGTCGCCCTGCTCGGTTCCGAAGCGCCTGGCCGCATCGCCTGGGCGATCGAACAGGGCGCCGGCGCCATCATCCCGAAGCCCGTCACCGCGGCCTCGATCTACCCGGCGCTGGTGCTGGCGATGCACGTGTTCGCCGAACGCCGGGCGACCGGCGAGAAGCTCGCCGAACTCGCCGCACGGCTGCGGCTGCGCGGCGTGGTGCTCCACGCCGTCGAGACGATCTCCCGCGCGTTCGAGATCGACGAGGAGGCCGCCTATCGCCGCCTCCGCCAGTCGGCGATGCGCCGCCGTATCACGCTGGAGCAGGCGGCCGTCGAACTGCTCGCGGGCGGGCATCGCCTGCCGGAGGTCGGCTGATGGCGGTCGGCACTCTCCTCGGCGGGCTCGTCAGGCGTCCGGTGCTGCTGGCGGGAATCGTCATCATCGCCTGTGTCGTCGCGGCGGCGCTGTTCGCGCCCTGGCTCGCCCCCTACGCGCCGGACAACCAGATGTTCGACGGACTGTCGCTCGAAGGCGCGCCGCTGCCGCCGTCGCACCAGTTCTGGCTCGGCACCGACACCCTCGGCCGCGACCTCCTCTCGCGCCTGATCTACGGTGCGCGGACATCGCTGATGATCGGCGTCGTCGCCAACGGCACCGCGGTCCTGATCGGCCTCACCGTGGGCATCCTCGCCGGCTACTTCGGCGGCCTGCCCGGCGGGGTGCTGATGCGCTTCACCGACCTGATGACCGCCTTCCCCGCGCTGTTGCTCGCCATCGTGCTGGCGGCGCTGCTGAAGCCGAGCCTGTGGATCGTCGCCCTGGTGATCGCCATGGTGAACTGGGTGCAGGTCGCGCGCATCGCCTATACCGAGACCCGCTCGCTGACCGAGCGCGACTTCATCCTCGCCGAACGCGCCATGGGAGCCGGCAACCTGCGGGTGCTCGCGCTCCACATCCTGCCGCATCTGGTGCCGACCTCCATCGTGTGGGGCACCCTCGGCATCGCGACCACCGTGCTACTGGAGGCGACGCTCTCGTTCCTGGGCATCGGCGTGCAGCCGCCGGAGCCCTCGTGGGGCAACATCGTGTTCGAAAGCCAGAGCTATTTCCAGTCGGCGCCGTGGCTTGTGTTCTTCCCCGGCCTCGCGATCCTGGCGACGGCGCTGTCCTTCAACCTCGTCGGCGACGCCCTGCGCGACCTGATCGACCCGACGCAGCGCGGGAGGGACTGACATGGTGGCCCTGTTCGCCCGCCGCCTGGTGCAGGCGATCCTCATCCTCGTCGGCGTCGCGGCGATCACGTTCGTCCTGCTCTACGCGCTGCCGGCCGATCCGGCGGTGCTGCTCGCCGGGCGCAACGCAACCCCGACGACGGTCGCCAACATCCGCCATCAGCTCGGGCTCGATCGCCCGCTGATCGAGCAGTTCTGGACCTATCTCTCCAACCTCGCCCAAGGCGATCTCGGCCGGTCCTTCAACCAGAAGACCGCCGTCGCGCCGCTGATCGCCGCCCGGCTGCCCGCCACGCTGACGCTGATGGCGGCCGGCATCGCCATCGAGGTGGCGATCGGCCTCACGCTCGGCGTGATCGCCGCGCTGCGCCGGAACGGTGTGGTCGACCGCATGGTGATGACGCTGTCGTTCGTCGGCGTCTCCACCCCCCAGTTCCTGGTGGCGCTGCTGCTGCTCTACGTGTTCGCGGCGACGCTCGGCTGGTTCCCGATGTCGGGTTATGGCACGCCGGCCCACTTGGTGCTGCCGGCCTTCACGCTCGGCATTCTCGGTGCCGGCTGGTACGCCCGCATCGTGCGCTCGGCGATGATCGACGTGCTCGGGCAGGACTATGTCCGCACCGCCCGCGCCAAGGGCCTGTCCGCGCGGCGGGTCGTACTGCGCCATGCGCTGCCGAACGCGCTGCTGCCGGTGATCGCCATGATCGGCATCGATATCGGCCAGTTCATGGGCGGCACGGTGGTGGTGGAGGCCGTCTACGGCTGGCCCGGCATCGGCCAGCTCGCCTGGCAGGCGATCCAGCAGGTCGACATCCCCATCATCATGGGCGTCACGCTGGTGTCCGCCCTCGCCATCGTCCTCGGCAACCTTGCCGCCGATCTGCTCGCGCCGCTGATCGATCCGCGCATCCGCGCCGCGTGAGTCCGTCCGCTTCATCCGCCACGAAACAAACAGAGGGTTAGACGCCATGCTGAAGACACTGTTGCGATCGACGGCCTTCGCGGCCGCCATCGCCTTCGCGCCGGCCGCGGGGCTGACGCTGTCCTCCGTCACGCCGGCCATGGCGCAGGCGCAGGGCGGCGACATCATCGTCACCTACAAGGACGACATCGCCACCCTCGATCCCGCCATCGGCTACGACTGGCAGAACTGGTCGATCATCAAGAGCCTGTTTTCCCGGCTGATGGACTACAAGCCCGGCACGCCGGACCTGGTGCCCTCGCTCGCCGAGAGCTTCACCGTCTCGCCCGACGGCCTCACCTACACCTTCAAGCTGCGCAAGGGCGTGAAGTTCTCCAACGGCCGCGAGGTCGTCCCGGCCGACGTGAATTACTCGATCGAGCGTGCGGTCGACCCCAAGACCCAGGGCCCCGGCGCCGGCTTCTTCGGTGCCATCGCCGGCTATGACGAGTTCACCGCCGGCAAGGCGACCGGGCTTTCCGGCATCGAGACGCCGGACGCCGACACCGTGGTGTTCAAGCTCTCCCGGCCGGACGCGACCTTCCTCCACGTTCTCGCGATCAACTTCGCCTCGGTCGTGCCGAAGGAAGCCGTCGAGGCGGCGAACGGCGACTTCGGCAAGAAGCCGGTCGGTTCCGGCACCTTCACGCTGAAGGACTGGACCATCGGCCAGAAGCTCGTGTTCGAGCGCAACCCCGACTATTTCGAGAAGGGCGTGCCGCGCATCAACAGCTTCACCATCGAGGTCGGTCAGGAGCCGCTGGTGGCGCTGCTGCGGCTGCAGAAGGGCGAAGTCGACATCGCCGGTGACGGCGTTCCCCCGGCCAAGTTCCTGGAGATGACCAAGTCTCCGGAAGCCGCCGAGGAGATCGTCGACGGCCAG
>JAEZMP010000022.1 GCA_023442215.1 Pseudomonadota bacterium | reverse complement strand
CCTGATGAAGGAGCGGATCGCCGGGCGCGTCGTCACCATGTCGTCGCTGATCGACGTCGCGGGCGTGCCCTATTCGACCGCGCTGCGGCGCATCCACCGCATGATCGACGAGGGACTGATCCAGAAGGTCGCCCGCAGCACCTCCGGCAAGTCGTTCGCGCTGGTGGCCGGACCGCGGCTGGTCGCCGGCTACGAGGCCCACGCCCGGCGGGTGAAGGCGGTGCTGGCGCGCACCTACGGCCACCGCGCCACCGGCGACGATGCCGACGACGACTATTATTTCGGCGGCGCGCTTCCCCGGGAGGATCCCCCGGCGGCCATCATCGAGCAGCGCCGCAACAAGCCGATCGACCTGCGCTTCCTGCTCAACGACGACAACTATTTCGCCTCGATGCGGAACATGTGGATCGATTTCCGCAGCAACCTCGCCTCGCGCCGGAATTTCGAGCTGCAGGAGCTTCCCGAACTCTATGACCGCCTGTTGTGGAACGGCGGGCGGGAGCAGTCCTTCTTCGACGTGGTCACCGTCAACATGCCGTGGCTCGGCGAGATGGCTTCAAAGGGTCTCCTGCGCCCGCTCGACGATTTCATCGCCGCGAGCAACATCACCCCCGATGCCTTCCAGCCGGTGGTGTGGGGCACCGGCACCTGGGGCAGCCGGCAATACGGCATCCCGATCTATGTCACCATCGAATGCCTCACCGCCCAGCGCCCGATGCTGGAGGCGGCGAAGCTGCAGATGCCGCGCACCTTCGACGAGGTCATCTCCGTCGGTCGCGCGCTCCATGCGCCGGAAGCGGGACGCTGGGGCATCGTCTGGAACGCCGCGCGCGGCATGCCCATCGCCCACGCCTTCATGTTCTTCCTCGGCTGCTGCGGCGGTGCGGTGCTCGATCTCAAGCGGGCCGGTTCGGGCTATACCCTGGAAGGCATCGACCGTCGCACGCCGCCGCCGCGGGTCAACGACGCCGCGGCCCGCGCCGCGCTCGACTACATGCACCGCCTCGTCGAAATCTCGCCGCCCGGCATCCTCGACATGCGCTGGAAGGAAGCGCTGATGACGTTCATGCGCGGCGATGCCGCCATGTGCTACATCTGGTCGATGCGCGCGGCACGGTTCGAGTATGACGTGCAGTCGGCGGTCAAGCGGCGCGTGGAATATGCCGCCCATCCCGCCGGCCCCGGCGGCACGAACCTGTCGCCCATCGGCGGCTTCCTCTTGGCCATCCCCTCCAACCTGCCGGAAGACCGCGCGCGGCTCGCCTTCGAGGCGATCTCGTGGATGGCCTCGGCCGAGGCCATGCGCGCCCACGTCAAGAACGGCTTTCCGGTCGCGCCCGGCTTCAGCATCGTGGCCGATCCCGAGGCCGCCGCCGGCTCGCCCATCGTGCGGCTTGCGGATCGGCTGGCCCGGCGCAACCAGCTTCACAACTGGCAGCGCCCGCCGGTGCCGCACTATACCGGCATCGAGCGCATCCTGGGCGAGGAGATCCACGCCGCCCTCAGGCGGGAGAAATCCGATGCCGCCGCCCTCGCCGATGCCGATGCCGCCATCGCCCGCCTGATCCGCACGGCCGACGCGGAAACCGCGGTCCCGGCGGACCGGAACCTCTGACCCGCCCAGTTCGGCCGCCTTGCCCGGCAGCGGTGACGGCGTGACAGGTGCTGAAAGGCGGCCACCCTCCGGTCAGCAAACGAGCTGCCGCGATGCGAAATACGCGGGGGAGGATGCACGGGGCGGCACCGCATCCCGGCCGCCTTTTTTCGTCCGCCACCGCGCCGTCCGTGGGCCCCGGCGGGCGAAATGCTATCCGCCGAGCGGGGCGGGGATGACGCGGTTGCGCCCCTGGGCCTTGGCGACATACATCGCGAGATCGGCGGCGCGCAGCACGGCATCCACCGTCGCGTGCGGCGGCCGCGAGGGCGCCACGCCCACCGACACCGTCACGCGCACGATTTCGCCCGCGATCGTCACCGCCGTCTTCTGCACGGCGGCACGTAGTTGTTCCGCGACGGCGACCGCGGTCGCGATATCCGTTGCCGGCAGCAGCACCGCGAATTCTTCCCCGCCGATGCGGGCGGCGGTGTCGCCGGCGCGCAGCGCGTCCCTCAGGGCCCCCGCCACGGCCACCAGCACCGCGTCGCCCTCGGCATGGCCGTAGCGGTCGTTGATCGCCTTGAAGAAATCGACGTCGACGAAGGCGATGGCGAGCGGGCCGCTGCCGTCCGGCGCGGTGGTCTCGGCTTCAACCGCATCGCGGAACGCGCGCAGGTTCGGCAGGCTCGTCAGCGGATCGCGCCGGGCGGCTGCGCTGAGCGCCTCGTTCTGCGCGGCGATGGTCTCCAGCGCCCTGACCGCCTGAACGCGGAACGTGTTGAAGAACAGCCCGGTCAAGAAGAGCGAAATGATGAATGTGCTGACGCCGGTCGCCGTCGTCGCGATGTAGCCGCCCGCCACGGCCGTGCAGAACGCGGCGACGGCGACTGCGGTCGCGGCCCATGCGGCGTGGGCGCCGAGCATGAGGAAGATCACGCCGATCCCGGGGAAGAACAGCATCATCCTCAGCGGGTCCTCCGGCACCAGAAACTGCGCGGCGACGACAAGACATAGCCCTCCGGTGCAGAACGCGATGGCGGCGGGCCGGGTCGTTCCGGGCCACCGCCAGACCATAAGCAGCAGCCCCGCGGTCAGGCAGAAGAACGCGATGTTGTTGTATCCCTGCAGCCGTCCGACCGAGAGCCAGCCCATCGTGCAGGCCGTGATCATGACGGCAGACCACGCGGTGGCCGCCCCAAGGACCGTGATCAGAAAGCGGCGCCTGAAGCTGGCGAGCTCGTGCCGGGAAGCGGACGATCCCCTTGCAGGGTCGAGCATGATAGCCGGTCTTTCCGCGTCTTGACTGTGCCTCGGCCGCGGGTTCACCTCGCCCGCGGTCATCCTCCGACGGCACGATACGCCGCGCCGTCATAACGCGGAAGCTGTATTCTCTCCGATGCTACATCCTGGCCGCTGCGGGAGAGCGGCAGTCTGCCCTCCGGCGGCCGGGTCTTGGCGGCCGGGTCTTGGCGGCCGGGTCTTGGCGGTGGCCGTCAGCCGGTCTCCGGCAGGGTGTCGTCGACCTCGTCGGGGGCCTCGGGGGAAAGGCCCGCCATCCGCTCGAACTGCTCGAGAAGGCCGAAATAGTCGCGCTCGCCGTCGCCGGCGGCCCGGGCGAGTTCGAATTGCTGCCGGATGAGGCCGGCGATCATCATCGGCGCGCGGACGGCCCGCGCCGTGTCGGCCACGAGGTCGAAATCGGTGATCATCTGCTGGATCGAGAAGGCCGGATCGAAATCCCGTGCGAGCAGCATGTCGCGTTTGCCCTCGATCAGCGGCGAGGCGACGATGCTGTCGGCGATCACGTCCAGCATCGCGCGGGTGGAAAGCCCGCCCTTGCGCCCGAACATCAGCGCCTCCGACAGCACCGCCGCCGTCGAGCCGGCCAGAATATTCAAAACGAACTTCATGTAGCGCGCTTCCTCGCCGGCACCGAGATAGAGCCGGCGGGTGGAAAGCGTGGCGAGCAGCGGTTCCACTGCGCGCACCGCCTCCGGCGGACCGGACAGCAGGATCGTCAGCTGGCCGTCGCTCGCAAGCTGGGTGCTGCCGGAGACAGGCGCGCGGACGAACGCCGCGCCCGCCCCGCCGAGCGCGTCGGCCACCTCCGCCGAGAGGCGCGGCGACACGGTGCTCATGTCGACCACGATATCGCCGGGCGCGACGTGGGCGCAGAGGCCGTCCGGCCCGAGCACCACCTCCCGCAGCACTGAATCGTCGGGAATCGTCAGCACGATCACCCGGGCGCGATCGCAGAGTTCGGCGGCGGTGGAGGCGAATCCTGCTCCGCGCGCGACCACGATCGCCCGGTTCTCCACCACGGGCTCGAGCACGGTCAGCCGGTAGCCGGCCGCCAGCGCGCGGCGGCACATCCGGGCGCCCATCTTGCCGACGCCGATCCAGCCGATATGTCGATCGGGCAGCCGCCTTGTCGCGACCCGGGTGGTTGCACGCTTCACGCCAAGTCTCCGTACCAAGTCTCCGGATTTCCGGCGGCCCACGGACCGGCGGGACGGTTCTGGCCGGAGACTAGTTGCCCGCGGCGCCCCGGTGGCAAGGCAACTTGTTCAGAATGAATATTTTCGCGATTGCGGCGAAGCCCGCGGTCGCTAGGCTTCGCGACCAGAGCCCACAAGAGGCTCCCGAGAGGAAATGCTGCGAGAGGGGCTGACGGCCGTGTATCCACGGGCCGATCCTTCATGCGCGATTTCCTCCTTGCCGATTTCAAGGGAGGAATAGATGCGGACTAAACTGTCCATTATTTCCTGTGCCGCCGTCGCTCTCGCCATGGGAACGAGCATTGCTTCAGCGGATTGGTACAAGGGCGCGCCTCGCACGTTCCTGTTCAATCCGTCTGCCGAAGTCTGCTTCAAGGATACAAGCCAGTACAAGAAGGCCGGTCCCTACACCATCGGCTTCTCGAATGCCGGCCTCGGGGACAGCTGGCGCGTGGTGGCGCTGCATTCGCTCGAAAAGGCCGCTGCCGAGCACAAGGACAAGATCGGCAAGCTCCTGATCACCGATGCCGGCCACGACGATGCCAAGCAGATCGCCGACATCCAGGACCTGGTCTCGCGCGGCGTCGACCTCCTGATCGTTTCCGCCAACACCGAGAAGGCGCTCGATCCCGCCGTCAGCCGGGTGATGAAGCAGGGCATTCCGGTCGTGATGGTGGACCGCCGCATCGCCTCCGACAATTTCGTCACCTTCGTCACGGCCTCCGACAACATGGAAGGCCGGCTGTGGGCGCAGTGGCTGGTGGAGAAGCTCAACGGCAAGGGCAACGTCGTCATCCTCGGCGGCCAGGCCGGGTCGAGCCCGAACGAGGCGCGCGTGCGCGCCGGCATGCAGGTGTTCGACCAGTACCCGAACATCAAGATCCTCGACACCGTCTATTCCGACTGGAGCCCGGTGAAGGGCAAGCAGGCGATGCAGGCCGTGATTGCCAAATACGGCAAGGACATCAACGGCGTGTTCTCGACCCATGGCCTGCAGACGCCCGGCTCCATCGAGGCGTTCCTCGAGGCCGGCTTCAAGCCCGGCGAGATCCCACCCCACACCACGGCCGACGTCAACGGTCCGCTGCAGATGGCGCTGAAATACAAGGTGCCGATGCTGGAGGTCGGCTATCCCCCGGCCATGGGCGGCCAGGCCATCGAAACCGCGCTCAAGGTGCTCGACGGCGCCAAGGTGCCGTGCATCACCGAGATCAACTCCCAGATCGCGGTCACCCGCGGCGACGAGACGCCCTCGATCCGCCCCGACGTCTACATCGACGAGATGGTGGTGAAGGACGGCCCCGCCGACATGCTCGTCACCGGCGGCATGGGGCCGGGCTACGATCCCAAGACCTTCTCCGTCGACTACCCGAAGTGATCGGCCGGCCGGAGCCGGCGGCGGCCGCCTGAGCGGCCCCGCGACGACGGCCGTCCGGATCACCCCGGGCGGCCGCCCACGAGCGCGAAACCGACGAGACGAGGCGTTGCCATGCTGACGCTCACAGGCATTTCCAAGGGGTTCCCCGGCGTCCAGGCGCTGCAGGGCGTGTCGTTCGACGTCGCGGCGGGCGAGATCCACGCGCTGGCCGGCGAGAACGGCGCCGGCAAGTCGACGCTGACCAAGGTCATCGCCGGGGTCTACCGCCCGGACGAGGGCGCGATGACGCTCGACGGCAAGCCCGTGGCGTGGACCTCGCCCGGCGAGGCCAGGGCCGCCGGCATCCACGTCATCTACCAGGAATTCGTGCTGTTCCCGCACCTGACGGTCGCCGAGAACATCTTCCTCGGCCACGAGCGGCGCAGCCGGCTCGGCCTCGTCGACCATCGCCGCACCCGCAGCGAGGCGGCGGCGCTCCTCCACCGTCTCGGCGTCGACATCGACCCGGAGGCGCGGGTCAGCGAACTCTCCGTCGCCGACCAGCAGATGGTGGAGATCGCCAAGGCGCTGGTCCACGACGTCAAGGTGCTGATCCTCGACGAGCCGACGGCGGTGATTTCCGGGCGCGAGGTCGATCTCCTGTTCGAGCGCCTCCATGCACTGCGCCGCCAGGGCGTCGCCATCGTCTACATCTCCCACCGGCTGGAGGAGATCTTCGCCCACTGCGACCGCGTGACGGTGCTGAAGGACGGACGCCACGTCGCGACCCGCCGCGTCGCCGAACTCGACCGCGACCGGCTCATCGCGCTGATGGTCGGGCGCGACATGCGCGAGCTGTTTCCGCCGAAGCGGCCGCCGCCCGCCGCGCCGCGCCCGGTGGTGCTGGAAGCGCGCGGCATCTCGGTCCCCGGCCGCGTCCGCCGCGCCGACCTCACGCTCAGGGCCGGCGAGATCACCGGCCTCTCCGGCATGGTCGGCGCGGGCCGCACCGAACTCGCGCTTGCCATCTTCGGCGGCCTCGCGATGTCGGAAGGCACCGTCGTGATCGACGGCACCGCCCGCCACGCCATGACGCCCGCCCGCGCCATCGCGCTCGGCATCGGCCTCGTCACCGAGGACCGCAAGGGCCAGGGCCTCGCCATGCTGATGGACGTGGCGGCGAACGTCTCGGCCTCCTCGCTCGGCGACGTCTCGCGCGGCGGCTTCCTCGATCGCGGCGCCGAACGCGCCATCGCCGCCGAGGCGATCGCCTCCTATCAGATCGCCTGCCGGGGGCCGGAAACGCCCGTCGCCGTAATGTCGGGCGGCAACCAGCAGAAGGTCATCGTCGCCCGCTGGGCGCGGACCTGCCGCCGCGTGCTGATCCTCGACGAGCCGACGCGCGGCGTCGATGTCGGCGCCAAGATGGAAATCTACCGCATCATGCAGGCGCTCGCCGAAGCCGGCATCGCCGTCCTGATGATCTCGTCGGAAC
>JAEZMP010000634.1 GCA_023442215.1 Pseudomonadota bacterium | reverse complement strand
CCCTGTGGTCTGGGACGGGGGGGGGCTGGGGCGGGGGCGCGACGCCCCCGACGATGTCCCAGGCGAGATCCACGGCGTTGAGCTCGATGTGGGCGAGGGCATGCAGCAGCCCGATCCGGCCCCTGTCAGACGTCTCGCCGCGATTCGGCAGCGAGCGCTTCGGCATGTCGCGCGGCGCCAGCAGCACGGGCCGCTCCGGCCGCCCCGGACGGTCCGGAGCCGGCGGATCGAGCGTGGGACGGGCGAGCGAAAGCCGCCCCTCCCGCCATGCGGCAGCGGCGACACGCGCCCGCGCGGTCTTCTCCGCCGGATCGCACGCGGCGACGATGCCGCGGGCGGCTGCGGCGAGCGAGGCCGGTGCCTCGGTCGCGGCGCTCACAACGCCTCGACGGCTTTCAGCACGGCCTCGGCATGGCCCGGTACCTTCACCTTGCGCCAGACCGTCGCGATCCGCCCCTCGGCGTCGATCAGGAACGTGGAGCGCTCCACGCCCATGTAGCTGCGGCCGTACATGGATTTCCGCGCCCACACGCCATAGGCGAGGCACGTTTCCGTCGTTTCATCCGAGGCGAGGGAGACCGCGAGATCGTGCTTCGCCTTGAATTTCGTGTGGCTTGCGACGGAATCGGGCGAGATCCCGATCACGGTGGCGCCTGCGGCAGCGAACTGAGGCGCGAGCGCGGAAAAATCCAGCGCCTCGCGGGTGCAGCCGGAAGTGTCGTCCTTGGGGTAGAAATAGACGACGACCGGCTTGCCCCGCAGGTCGGAGAGCCTGAGCGGGCCACCTTCGGCGGGCAGGGCGAAGTCCGGTGCGGCGGTGCCGGGCTCGAGCACCACGGGGGTGAAGTCGTCACCGGCGGCAGCCGCCTCGGCGGGCTTCGAAACGCTCTTCTTCGATGCGGTCATGATGGGGCCTCGTTCACGCGGCACGGACTGCGAAATGTCCGCTTTCGCTTGAACCATGAGCCGGCGGGCGTGTTCAAGCTCTTGGTGTCCGGAACGCGACTGTGGGGAACGCGCTCCCCCCATTTCGCGATGGTTGACGAAGGGTGTCGATGCCGTCCAAGTTTCCAGCGTCGTGGCGCTTCATGCCGTCCGGCCGCGTGCCTCCGATGAGCATCGCTTCGTCCGGAAGCGGCTTCGGCAGATGGCAACAGTCTTGAAGGGGCCGATGGAGCAGCCACCCGAAGAACCGAAGGGCGGCGACGCCTCGCGGCAGCGGGTCGATCCGGCGCGCTCGGCCGATGGCGCTCCTTCCGAAGGCGCGATTCCGCCCGCCGATTCCGCCGTCGGGCCCGGCAATGCCGCGGTGGAAGACGCCGCCGGACCGCACGCCACCCTTGTTCCGGCCGGCGATCCGGAAGGGACCCAGCCGGGAACGCTGCCGCCGGATAAGCCTGCGGACGCCGTCGACGCCGCCGCGAAGCCTGTGGCTGGCGAGGCCGCCCACAAGCCCCACCACCACGCCCACAAGCCTCACGAGACCGCCCACGAGCCTCACGAGGCCGGGCACAAGGCCCATGGCGCTGACAAGGCTCACACGGCCCATGCTCACGCGCACGAGGTCCACGCGGACAAGGCCCACGCGCCTCACAAGGCCAGCGAGCCCCACCAGGCGGCGCAAAAGGCTCAGGAGGCCGGCGGCAAAGCCAAGGCCGCCGGCAAGGCCCGGAAGGCCGGCCATGAGGCCGAAGGCGCTGACGGAGCCGCAGCGCATGCGCACGCGCACCGCAGGCGCCGTCGCCGCCGCATGTGGTTCCACGTTTCGGGCGCCTGCGCGGGCCTGTTCGTCGGCGTGCCGGTGGCGCTGCTTGCCGTCGCCTTCGTCATCGGGCCGTTCCGCGTCGACATGCTTCGCAGCGAAGTGGAATCCGTTCTCCAGACGCTGGTCGGCCGGGAAGGCAAGGCTGCCATCGGCAGCGCCGAGGTCTCCATCGGCTGGCAGCACGGCCTGGTAATGTATCTGAACGACGTCTCGATGTCGGGACCGGTGGCCAACGCCTCGATCAGGCGGATCACGTTCGATATCGATGCCACCGCCTTCCTGGTCGGTGCGGGGCTCAAGGTTCATTCCATTGCCATCGAATCGCCGAACGTGAAATTCGCCGTACTGCAGCCGGCGACGTTCCGCCGCCCGGAACCGGTCGCGCTGCTCGAACTCCTGAACGAGCGCCTCGAGCGTGTCGCGACGCTCGCCTACGACCGTGGCCTGGAGCAGGTCACGCTGGTCGGCGGTCGGCTGGAGGTGCCGCGCCAGCAGCCCGAGGCGCCCCCGCTGGTGCTCGACAGCACGGCCATCACCGTCGCCGCGGCTGCGGGCGGAGAGCTTCGCGGCCGTCTCGTCTCCATGCTCGACCGGCAGCAATGGACAGCCTCGTTCTCGCGCACGGCCCAGAACGGCAGCACCGTGGTCAAGGTCGATGCGGAGGACGTCGGCATCGCCTCCCTGCTCGGGCTCAACTTCGTGTCCGAGGACCTGACGATCGCCCCCAAGGCGGAAGGCCGCTTCGACGCGACCGGCAAGGCAACCGGCTTCACCGCGTCGCTCAATGTCGGCGGCGGCTATATTCGCCTCGGCGAGGACGGCACCTTTCTCCAGCGGGCCGATATCGCGGTCGCATGGCGTCCTGCGGAAGGTGACATCGCCATCACGCCGTCGCCGATCCTGTTCGGCGGTTCGGAGGTGACGCTCGCCGGCACGGTGCGCGCGCCGGATGCCGATAATCCGCGGTGGACCTTTGACCTGACTCTGCCGAGGGCCCGCTTCGCGCCGTCCGACATTCCCGGCGATCCCGCGGTGCTCCAGAGCGCGGTGGTGCAGGGCACGGTCGACCCGGTGACGCGCAGCCTCGTCCTCAGCAAGATCGAGGCGACGGCGGGCGACCAGCGGGCCGAGGCCTCCGGGGCGTTCGATTTCGGTCCGAACGGTCCGCGCGGGCGCTTCGACGGGCAACTCACCAACGTCGCCTACTCCATGTTCATCCGGTTGTGGCCGAGCTTCATCGTCACGCCCGGCCGGAAGTGGGTCATCGAGAACATCATCGATGGCGTGATCCCGACTGCCACGATGCGGCTTCGGATGACGCCGCTCGACTTCGATACCGACCCGACGACGGTTTCGCCGGACGCGACCCCGGCCCATCTCGACATGACGTTCGAGAATGCCTCCATGAAGCTGCCGCCGAAGCTGCCGATCGCCACCAACGGCGTCGGCAAGCTCAACATGGACAACAACATCCTCACCGCCAACGTGGCGACCGCCACCACCGAGGCCGCGCGTGGCGGCCCGCTCGCCATATCCGACGTCACCGTAGTCACGAGCGATCTGCGCACGCGGCATCTCAACGCGACGATTTCGGGCACCATCGCCGGCGCGGCTTCGGGCATCGCCACGCTCGCCGACGACGAGCCCATCAACGCCATGAAGCCGCTCGGGATCGACCCGGCCGCGGTCTCCGGACAGGCCAAGGTCACCTTCTGGCTTTCCGGCCCGATGGAGAACGTCATCGACCGCACGCTGATCAAGTGGAAGATCCAGGCGGCGTTGCAGGACGTTTCCAGCACGGCCCCGATCAAGGACCATGCGATCAAGGACGCCACGGTCGACATCAACGCCGATACGACCAACCTGACGCTGAAGGGAACCGCCAACATCGACGGGCTGGCGGCGAAGGTTGACCTCAGCCAGCCGATCGGGCCCGACGCCGCGCCCGGCCATAGCGGCGTGACGGTGGAACTCAGCGAGGCCGACCGCAAGGCGCGCGGCCTCGATTATGGCGGCCTCCTGACCGGTCCGGTCGGCGCCACGATGGTCGACAATTCCGACGGCACGAAGTCGTTCACCATCGATCTCAAGAAGGCGAGCCTGACCATTCCGGGCATCGGCTGGACCAAGGGACCGGGCGTGGCCGCGCTCGCGACGTTCGACATGAGCGAGAAGGACGGCATCGTCACGCTGTCCCGGCTCAACCTCGTGGCGGATGGCGTCTCCATCGTCGGCAACGTCACGCTCGACGGCAAGAACGGCCTGCAGAGGGCCGAATTCTCTCAGTTTTCTCTGCGGCCGGGCGATATCCTGAAGGTCAAGGCCGAGCGCATGTCGTCCAACGGCTATGCGATCACCATCAATGGCGACAATTACGACGCGCGCGGGCTGATCCAGCAGCTCAAGAAGGGCTGGCAGGACAAGTCGTCCCAGGCCGCCGGCAAGGTGCCTCTGAAGATCGACGCCAAGGTCGCGCGCATCGTCGGCTTCGGCAGCGCGTCGCTCAACAACGTGGACCTCAAGGCGTCGCTGACCGGCGACACCGTGTCGAAGCTCGACCTGACCGGCGTGACCGGCGCGGGCGGCGCCGGCGTCGCCGTCAAGATCGCGCCGGGCGATTCCGGCAGCATGCTGACCGCGTCGGCGGGCGACACCGGGCAGGTGCTCCGCTTCCTCGATCTCTACAAGCGTCTGATCGGTGGCAAGGGCCAGATCCGGGCGCGCATGACCGATGCGGGCACCGCCGGCGCCACCACCGTGACGGCGTTCAGCGTCGACCAGGATCCCGGCCTGCAGGAGATGGTGGCGACGGCGGCGAAGAAGACCGAGGAGAAGGCCGCCGGACAACGGGTCCAGGCGCCGCCGGATGCCGCCTCCCGCTTCGAGAGCCTCGACATCACCTTCCGCGTCAACGGCTCCGTGCTGCAGATCATCGACGCGGTGCTGCGCGGGGAATCGTCGGGCGGCAGCGCCAACGGCACGCTCAACCTCACGACCCAGCAGCTTTCGCTGGCGGGAACCTTCATCCCGATCTTCGCGATCAACAACCTGTTCGGCCGCATCCCGATCATCGGCGAGATTCTCGGCGGCGGTCGCGACGGCGGGCTGATCGGCGTGACCTTCAAGCTGGAAGGGCCGCTGGCGAACCCGACGCTCAGCTACAATCCGATCTCGGGCGTCACTCCGGGAATCCTGAGGCGCATCTTCGAATATAACTGAGGCGCGGACGGCGTCCGGCGGGAACGCCGCTCAGTCCGCCGGGACGGCTTTGCCGGCCGGGAGCCGATGGGCGAGGGCGCGCGCGAGCGCGACGAAGCCGGCGACGGGGATGTTCTCCGCCCGCTCGGTCGGCGGAAGGCCGGCCTCTTCCAGAAGCGCCTCGGCGTCGACCCCGAGGCTGCGCAGGCTGGCACGCAGCATCTTCCGCCGCTGGCCGAACGCCGCCGCCGTCACCCGGCTCAGCAGGCGGCCGTCGCAGGCGAGCGGCTCTGCCCTCGGTTCGAGATGCACCACCGAGGAGGTCACCTTCGGCGGCGGCGTGAAGGCGCTCGCCGCCACGTCGAACAGGATGTCGGCTTCCGTGCGCCACCCGGCCAGCACGCCGAGCCGGCCATAGGCGTCGTCGTCCGGCCCGGCGACGATCCGCTCGGCGACCTCGCGCTGGAACATCAGCGTCAGGCCGTTCCACCACGGCGGCCACGGCTCGGTCTCCAGCCACTGCACCAGCAGCGCGGTGCCGACATTGTAGGGAAGGTTGGCGACGACCTGCACATTGTCGCCCGTCCGGTATCCCGGGGCCGCGGCCACGAGGGCGGGGATGTCGCAGGCGAGGGCATCTCCCGGAACGACCGTGAGCCGTCCCGGATAATGCGCGGCGATCTCAGCGAGGGCCGGCAGGCAGCGCTCGTCCCGCTCGATGGCGACGACGTGGCGGGCGCCGAGCGCGAGCAGGGCGCGCGTCAGGCCGCCCGGCCCCGGACCGACCTCGACCACGGTCGCGGCCGACAGGTCGCCCGCGCCGCGCGCGACGCGCGCCGTCAGGTTGAGGTCGAGCAGGAAGTTCTGGCCGAGCGACTTGCGCGCCGCCAGCCCATGGGTGGCGATCACGTCGCGAAGCGGCGGAAGATCGTCGATGGCAGCCACGATCAGGCCGCTCCGACGGCGACGGTCGCCGTCATCAGCGGTACTCGATGATGGCGTTCCGCTCGAGATCGCGCAGATAGCGGCGGGCGGCGAGGTTGCCCTGCTCGTTAGTCAGCTCGGTCTTGATCGTGGCCCGCGCGGCCGCGTCGCTGTCGATCTCGCGCCGGCCGCACACGGCGATCATCTCGATTCCGGACGGACCGGGCTGGGCCGGACCGAGCTTGCCGACGCCGATGCCGTCGAGCACCTGGGTCATCTGCGGCGGCATGTCGGACTGCAGCTTCTTGCCGAGCGGCTTCACGACCACGGCCGAAAGACCCTTGGCGAAGGCGAGGCCCTGCTCGCACGAGGTGAAACGCTGCCGAAGCTGCTCGGCCTCGCGCTGGCGCGCCGCCTTCTGGCCGGCGCTCGCGTTCGCCGGCACCACGAACACGACCTGGCTGATGTCGTATTCCACGGTCTTGAGGGCGTTGGGATCCTTCTCCTGCCCCTTGGCACCAAGCGCGGCGATCACGTCCTGATCGGAAACGCCGCCGGATCCGCGGAACTTCATGCGCACCACCTGCGACCAGGCGATCTGCGCGCGCAGCCGCGACTTCAGCTCGGCGGCGCTGCTCCCGGCCTGGGACAGCACCTGGCCGAGCTGGGCCGGGGTGAGCTTCACGCGCTGGGCGATGGAGGCGAACGCCTGGTCGACCTCGCGATCGGAGACGTTGATCCTCAGCCGGCGCGCCTCCTGCATCTGCAGGCGCTCCTGGATCAGTTCCTGGGTGGCGAGCTGGACCGGGTTCGGCGGCCGCGCCGTCAGCTTCAGCAGGGCGGCGCGCTGGCTGATGTCGTAGCTGGTGATCGGCAGATCGTTGACGACCACCTTGATGGTGGTCTGGGCCGCAGCCGGCGCAGCATTCGCCGCGACCCCGAACGCCAGGGCGCAAGCCAAGGCATACGCCACTCTCCTTGCGGTCACGGATCGTGCTCCTGTCATGTCGTCTCGTCTGCGATCCCAAGCCCTTCCCGACGGGATCGACGGCGATCCCGGGCGGAGGAAAGGCTCGATCCTCCCGAAGTCAGGCTTGATCTCTCCGGCCGCTCGGCCGTCCGAAAGATTGCCCGGTGAATCCTGCCATCAAACCTGTCGAACACCAGCGGAGGGCTGTGGCGAAAGCAAGGCAAGCCCAAGGCCGGCCTTCGATTCCCGCGATGTCCGGCCTCCCGCGCTCTGGAGGGACAGCCGGTTCACAATCCGGAATCCGCTCACTCCCCGCCGACGGAGCTCGAATAGGACAGGTCGCCGAGCGTGCGGAAACCGACGCGCAGATAGGCCGTGCGGTCGACGGGCATGCCGCTGGCGCCGGAGCGGTCCTCCATCAGCGACAGTGACAGGCTCAGGCTCTCGCCGTCGTAGGCGATACCGAAGCCATCGGCCACCACGTCCTTGCCGAGGATATCGTACCGGATCGACCCGAACGTCCGCCACTCGTCGATGATCCGGAGGCTCGCGGAGGTGTGAATTTCCTCGCGGTCGTCGTCGATGCCGAGACCGGGCTGGCGGCCGAGGAACGCGTAGGTCACCTGTGTCGTCAGCGGCCCCGACGTGCCGCTCGCCGCCACTTCGGCGCGGTTCATCGAGAAGTTCTCGTTGTCGAGGCGGATGCGGCCGCCGAAGCGCATGCCCTGCTGGGTATCGAAGGCCAACCGCGCGACATAGTCCGAGGCGTTGGTTTCGAGGCCCGAATCGTCGGTGGAATCCAGAATGTCCGGGACCGAGAAGGAGTTCTCGCCGGCGAGCAGGAACGAGCGGCCGAACATGCCGGTCAGCGCGCCGTAGCCGTTGGTCTGCAGGGTGTACTGCAGGCCCACGTTCGCACGGGTGCCGCCTTCCACGCGGTCGAAGCCGGAGAACTTGTCCCACTCGAACAGCGTCGTGTCGTCGAACACGATGCTCTGTGCGTCTTCGTTCGGCAGCTTGCCGATATATTGCTCGTTCGGCCGGGCGATGATCTGGCCGACCGGCTCGATGACCTGATTGCCGAACGAGGCCGCGATCAGCCACGGATAGCGATATTCGAAGCCGATCGCCGGCATCGCGCGTGCGGCGACCGAATTGTTCGCGAGCTGGGTAACGGCCGGATCGACATCCTGCAGCGAATAGACGTCGGCCTGTAGATAGGTGAACGGCGTGTAGATCTGGCCGAGGGAGTCGGTGAACTGGCGGCGCCACTGCATATATGCGGTGTATCGCGAGAACGTGCCCGAAACGCCGCGGAACCGGGTGATGAGGTCGTCGCCCTGCGCCACGGTGAAGGCGTCGGTCATATCGCGGTTGAGCGACGTCAGGTTGGTCTTCCACGACAGTTCGCCGCCGGCGACGGACTCGTTGAACACGCCGTTGTAGTCCATCACCGGGTGGACGATGGACTGCTTTTCCTGCTGGTAGGTGCCGTAGGGCGTGAACGGCTCAGGCGGATTGATCGTCGCCAGATCCATGTTCTGCTGGAGAACACGGAAGGCGTAGCCGCGGATATCGAAATAGTTCCTGTCACCCACGCCCTGCAGGAAGAGCTGGTTCAGGATTTCCGTCCCGCTGACGGTGCTGGTGACCGGCTGGCCGTAATCGGCGACATAGGTCGGATCGGACGTCCAGCCGAGATTCCAGCCCCAGTTCCACTGCGGGTTGATCCAGTACTTGCCGTTCGACGAAATCATGCCGCGGGCATTGCCATTGCCCGAGGTGCCGTCGAACGCCGAGGGATCCGCCTGGAAGATGCCGGAGGCGTAGATGTTGTATTCGCCGTCGAGGCTGCGCTGGCGCCACTCGACGTCGCCGAGCAGGCCCTGCGTGGTCAGCGGCGTCAGGGCCACGGTCAGGTCATAGTTCGGCGCGAGCGCCCAGAAATAGGGAATGCGCGCGCCCGTGCCGATGTTCGAGCCGTTCACCAGCGTCGGCAGCAGGAAACCGGTCTTGCGGCGCACGGTCGGGTCGGGCTGCGACAGATACGGCGAGTAGAGCACCGGCACGCCCCAGATATCGAGGGTCGCGTCGCGGTAGTAGAGCATCTGCTCGGTCTTGTCGTGCGTGATCGTCTGCGCCGAGATCTGCCACACGGGGGCGGATTTCGGATCGTCGGCACAGGTCTGGCAGGCGGTGTAGATCGCCTTCTTGAAAACGGTCGTCTCGCCACCCGTCCGGGTCGCTTCCTCGGCGGCGATGCGGGTGCGCTGGGAGGTATCGGCGCGCACACCCATCATCACGCCGTCCTTGAGGTCGGTCGTGCCGGTCAGGGTCTTGGCAGTCACCACGTTGCCGTCGGTCTCGGTCAGGCGCACGCCGCCCTCGGCCTGCATCCGGTCGGCCTTCTGGTTGACCTGCACATGCTGGGCATAAAGCGTGTTGCCCTCGTAATAGACCTCGACATTGCCGGACGCGGAGACGTCTCCGGTCTTGTTGTTGTAGTCGGCCTGGTCGGCCTCGAGCAGGATGCGGGAGTTCGGATCCGCTGGTTGCGCGGAATCGCCGGGGCTCACCAGATTGAACTGGGCCCACGCCGGTTCCGTTGCAAAGAGGACGAGCAGCAACGCCGTCGCGCCTTTGAGGGCGCTCCGCAATAGCCTACCGCCGTCCGTAACCGGGTTCGGCCGCGGGCGGGTCATCCATCCTCCTTGTGCAAGAGAACCGTGACACCCAGCAGGGTGGCGACGATTCCCGGCGCCCAGGCCGCGATCGCGGGGGCAACGATACCGACGTTTCCGAGATCACGAGCCATTTCAGTGGCTACATAAAGCACGAAGCCCGCCGCCACGCCACTTGCCACCAGCCGTCCGGTTCCGCCGAAGCGAGATACCCTTAACGAAACGGTTGCGGCGATCAGCACCATGGAGGCTAGGAAAACCGGCAGGGAAATCAGCGTCTGAAGCTGAAGACGATAGGGATAGGCCGCCACGCCGGCCCGCTCGGCCCTGTCGATCAGCTCGCGGAGTTGCCAGAAAGACACGGCATCCGGCTGGGCGATCTGATCCATGATCTCCTCGGCCTTGATGCGCGTCGGAAACACGAGGTTCGCCACATGGGTTGGCGCGCTGTCGGGAATGCTGGACGTGACGCCATGCAGGTCCCAGTAGCCGGATTCCAGCGTGCCGCTGTTTGCCTCGATGCGCTCCTTGAACTCGCCGTTGCGGTCGAAGGCGAAGATGGTGACGCCGTCGATCGTGTGCCCCTGGTTCGCCACGCGGCGGGCATGGAGCACCGACTCGCCCTGCTCGCTGCGCTGGCGGACCCAGACCTGCTGCGTCGTCTGCAGCATGATGAGCTGTTCACGGCCGAACAATTCGACGCTCAAGAGGTCTGCCCGGTCCTTGAGCCACGCCGAAATCGGATTGTAGACCGTGGTGGCAAGGCAGCCGATGATCAGCGTCACGATGATCGGAGGCAGCATGAACTGCCAGATCGAGACGCCGGCCGCCCGGATGACGACGAGCTCCGACCGCCGGGTCAGGCCGACGAAGGCGGCCATGGAGCCGAACAGGGTGGCGAAGGGAAGGATGCGCTCGGTCAGCGAGGGCGTCCGCATCACCGAAAGCAGCGCCGCCTGGGCGACGCTGAAGCCCTCCTCGTCGCCGATGCGGCGCATCAGCTCGAAGAAATCGACGATGAAGACCAGAACCGCGCCGATCAGGAAGATGCCGAGGATCCAGCGGCTGAACCGCTTGGAGAGGTAGAAGAATAGCGTCCGCCCGATCATCGCCCGGTCCTCATGCTTCGCGCGGCGAGCCGACCAGCCGCTCGGCGATCCGGCCGAACGTGGCAGCGATGCGGTCGCAGCCGCGGGCGATGGGGGCGGGCAGTTGCAGTTGGGCGTCGGACAGCAGCAGCGCGAGCGCGAGCGCGACGGTGCCGAGCGGCACGCCATACATGAGGAACACGCCGACAGGCGAGCGGATCGCGAGCGTCGTCGCACCGAAGCCGGCAAGGCGAACGAGCCCGACCACCACGATGGCGCCAAGCACGGCGAACGAACGGCCCTGGCGCGTCGTCCGCGGCTCGCCGAGGAACACGAACACCACGAGCGCGAAGGCGAGGGGATAGAGCGGCTGGCTCAGCCGGTCGTTCAGTTCCGAGCGCAGGCGTCCAAAATTCTCCGAATCCTCGTCCTTGCCCGCCGTGCTTGTCGCAAGATCGAACGTCGAGCGCTCGCTCGGGCGGAAGACGGGCGCAGCCGCAACCGGAGTCATGGACGACAGATCGAAAGCGTAGGTGTCGAAACGGACGATGGACAGGGCGCCGTCCGCGGTCCGGCGCTGGATCGTGCCGTCCTTCATCACCAAGAGAGTGCGGTTCAGGGCGCTGACGATCTCGCCGTCCTTGGCGATATAGGTCATCGCCTTGTCGGGATCGCGCTCGTCGGACAGCACGAGGCCCTTGATCACGCCGCCACCGGTGCGGTCCCGGATGTGGAAGGTCAGCCCCGGCTCCATCTCGATAAAGCGGCCGGGCTTGATGATCGAGGCGACGACGTCGACCTGCACGTCATTGAGCGCGAGGCGGACGAACTGGAGGCCGAGCGGCGCGGCCCACATCGAGAGAAACGCGGCGAACAGGCCGACGGCGATGCCGAGCACGAGGATCGGCTTGAGCACCAGCCAGCGCGACGTGCCGGCGGCGTGCATCGCAATCAGTTCGCTGTCCGCGCTGAGGTTGGACAGCACGACGACGACCGCGATGACGATGGCGAACGGGGCGATCAGCAGAACCAGGAAGGGGACGGCGAGGAGGGTGATTTCGAGGAAAACGCCGATGGCCTGGCCCTTGGCGGTGATCAGATCGAGCTGGCGAAGCGCCTGGGTCACCCAGACGACGCTCGCCAGCACGGCGAGCGCGGCTATGAAAGCCCCCGCTGCCCGCCGGAAAATATATCGTCCGATCAATCCCATACGCTCGTACGCTCGCCTACTGATAAGGGCCGCCCGCCGGCCCGGCCTCCGTCTACCCCGTCGATGCTCCGTTCAGTATGCGAACTGCCTGCGCGCAGGCAACCGATGACCCTGCATTTTCCCGGGCATGGAACCGCACAAGGAATGAACGCCCGATGAAAATAAGCTGTCCTTGGTTAAAAATAAGGTGCGGTGCGATCGCCGGCGGCGGCACGTGGTCGCGGCGGACGGCGCGGCGGCGGGCCGGGGAGAGGATGCCGGACGAGGCTATCGGCTCGCTTGGGCGCATTGCTCGGTGC
>JAEZMP010000592.1 GCA_023442215.1 Pseudomonadota bacterium | reverse complement strand
GATCGGCGGCCGCATTGGGCAGCATGTCGCGGGCCGTCGCGAAAACATCGACCTGCGTGAACGGATCGCTGCCGGATGGGACCGCGAAGGACCGCACGCGGAACGCGAAGCCGTTGATCGTCACCTGTGCCGCATCCGGTGCCAGCCCGGCGAGCGCGGCGAGATAGGCCGGCGACAGCGTGCCGATGTGAATGTGAAACTGATGCTGACTGCGGGTGGTGGCCGGCTGTATGGCCAGGGCGAGACCACTCCTGGCAAAGGGCGGCGCAACCAGCGTCTGTGAGGCCACATAGGCCGCCCGCCAGTAATTCTGCCCGGCATAGCCCGCCACATCCTCGATCCCCGTCACCGGAGGGCTCGCCCACAGCACGAAGCGGCAATTCTCACCCGCCGCGCGGGGATAGCGGGCCGCGTCGCGATAGCGCCTGTCATATTGCAGGAAGACGGAGACACCCTCCACATCGTGGCGGCGGAAGTCACCCTGTGCGTCGCCGCACTCGCCGCCGGCGCAGGCGGGCGAGTGCAGAAACCGGAAGATCAGGCAGGACGGCCCGCCTGCATTGGCGGGATCGCTGCACGGGGCGCAGGGCGCGGGCGCCTTGTCGTCCACGTTGAACGCAGGCGGCGAGGCCCAGCGACGGGCCGCGGTGCCCTCGGGCGCGGACGGATTGACGGGGCAGGCCAGAACGGACGGCACGCCGGTTTCCGCCCCCGGCGTCGCGCGGGCGGGGACAAGGCCAGCAAGCAGGCCAAGGGCCCCGGCGAGCACGGCGCCGGTGAGCACGGCGCGGGCGAACAGGCAGGCGCGGGGGCGCCGGCCTGCCGCACGCCGGGTGCCAGTGCCGTGCACGGCTGCGACGGCCAGCCTCATCATCTCAATCCTCGTTCAGCGAATAGACCAGAGCGGGGGATTGGCGCAGGAAGCCCTTGAAGCGATAGGGCACATCTTCGGCATGGTTCGGCGCGGGCATATCCGGGCTGAGCAGATGCAGGTCGTCGCCGAACACACCCTGAATGTCGACATGGCAGTGCTGGGCCAGCTCGACATAGCTCGGGCCATCATCCACCTCGAGGTCGACAATGTCGCGATCGGTCACGGCCGTCATGCTGACGTCGACCAGGAGGCTGCGGGTCACCTCCAGCTTGCTGCTGCTGAGATTGAGCCCGTCCTCCGTCGGCGCCACGACCCGCAGGCGCTGCACCCGGATCTGGGAGTTGGTGAGGTCGATCCCGTCATCGCCGGAATGGAAGCTGCGGACCTCCGTCACGCGCCATTCCTGCGGGCCGACGCCCATGACGGAGAACCCGTCCCGGTCGTCCAGCATCGGGTCGTCGCAGCTACGGGTGGGGTCCGAATGGCCGAGATAATAGGCGGCGATCAGGCTGGCGGAGAAAAAGGACGCGGCGTCCTGATCGGCGGCGGTGACGTTCAGCCCGTCCTTGGCTGCGCTGCGATAGGCGCCGAAGAACCACACGCCGCCATTGTCGGCCATTTTCACCGGGCGGTGCCTGTCGTTGCAGGCCCGGATGAAGAGCCGCTCAGCCTCAAGCGCGGACCCCTGCTCGAAGATGAGCGCTGCGTGGCTGATGGGGCTTTCGGGCACCAGGCCGTTGAGAATGAGGATGTTGACCCCATCCTCCACGACGAGTTTCGCGCCCGGGCGAATGCGGACGTCCGAGGTCACGACATAGGTGACGCCGGCCTTGAGGCGCCGGGTGCCGGTGATGGACGCTGGAAGAACCTCCCGCATGTTGCGCGCCATGGCTCACGGGTTCCTCGGCTGGAGGATGGCAGGCTGGACTTTCATGGCCTCATAGACCTCCCGCAGGCTGTCGGCAGACGTGCTCGTGTCGCCCAGATAGGGCAGGTCGACGATGGCGATGGTGGCCAGCATGAGCGTCAGCATGATCAGCTGTACGGTCAGCGTGAACGCCCGCAGCGGCGTCGACTCGATGAGCCGCAGGGCACAAATGATGATCACGCCGAGAATGCTGAGCAGGCTCACCGTGTAGAACATGCCGGGCAGCGCGCTGGTGACGCTCATGATGCGGTCGTTGCGCATCTGTGCCACATGATCGGCGGCATCCAGAATCTTCGAGAACACCGCGACGCCCTTCGCGGAAGTCGGTTCGATCTGCACGATCTGGAGAAACACGTCGACCAGCGCCTTGGACGTAACGTCGTTGCCGTGCCCCTGTTTGAGGACCGGCCATTCCTCGTCGATGATGGAGTTGGTGTAGACGAGGAGTGCGTCGCGCGCCTTCAGCGCCGGGGCGCTGCCATCGAGGATCAGCAGCCGGTTGAGGCTTTTGATCGCCTGGGCCTCCTGGGCCACCTTGTCGTCGAGGCCGGAAGCCGTGGTCATCACGAGGGCGAGCACGAAGCCGAGCACCACATAGGCGCCCGACATCGTGTTCTGCGTCGCCGTATCGACGATGTCGCTTTCATAGTCGAACCAGCCCAACCGCCCGTTCAGGTGTCGGAGCACCGCTGTCGTGACGAACAGGATGAGGCAGGCAAGCGCCGGCAGCAGCACAAGCAGCTGTGTATCCGAGACATATTGCAGGAATGATAGATACATGGGTCGCCGCCTCTTTGGGGACGTTGGTCGGTTCAAGATGCCTTGAGAAGCGACATCTTCTTCTGGGCGTCCTGGCTTGCGCTGGCGATGCTACGCCTGAGATTGAAGTAATGGCGCATCTGGTCGTCCAGCACCCAGGTCCCGGCGGTGGTCTTGTCGAGCTGGCCGAGCCGCTCGATCACCGCCGACACGTCCTCCGGGGTGCGTGCCGCCACCAGTTCGTCCTCCAGATAGCGCAGCTCCCAGAAATGCAGCCAGAGCAGTCTCTGCGAGGCAAATCCACGATAGCCGACGATCTTCTTCAGGATTGGCAGCCCGAGCAGCAGCAGCGCCAGCAGCGCGACCCAGACATTTTCCAGTTCCGCCGCCAGCCACAGCGGCAGATAATTGAACAGGCCGGGAACGCCGGTCGTGTAGAACTGTGTGGCGATGGGGCTCAGTGGGAAGCTGCGGTCCTTATATTGCGGCAGCGTGTCGGCGACCGGGAAGAAGTGATCCGACTTCAGGCTGATGTCGCGTGCGGCCAGCAGGAAGGCCCACTGCACGGCCGGCGGCTGATCCTTCTCCACCAGCAGGTTGACCGAGGACGCGAGCATGGAAATGTCGCTCTCGGGCCGGACATTGCCAATGTCGATCGAGCCCCGCGGCACCGTGACCTTGCGCAGGAAAGGCAGGCGGCGCGTATAAGCATCCACCAGCTGGAAGTTCATCAGTTTGATGTTGGGGTCGTTCAGCAGTTGCTGAATGATCGGCGAGCCGAAGCCATCGACGATGAACAAGGCGTCGATCGTGCCGGCCAGAAGCTTTTCCACGGCCTCCTTGCTCGGGAGCTTGAGGAAGTTCGGGCGGTCGCCGGTGCCTGGATTGTTGAGATCCATCAGGGTGAAGAACAGTTTCTGGCTCACCGTGCCAGGCCCGCCAATGGCAATCGGCCGGTCGCGATAATACTGGAACGGATCGTCGACCCGGACCGTGTCGCCCCTATAGAACAGCCAGGCCGGCGCGATGGCGACATTGCCGAGAGACACGATGTTCGGGTAAGCGGACGCTGATCCCGTGCCCGACACGACAAAGCTGGCGTTGATATCGGACCCGGGATCCCAGATATCCTTCGCCACCGCCTCCAGCCCGGGAAGGCTGCGCACATCCAGCGACAGACCCTGACGCTTGAAATAGGCACGGAACCCCTCGCCGAGTTCCTCACTCAGCGTTCCTTGCTGGCCGACCGCGAGAATCGGGCTCGGCCGGGAAAACGGGTGGAAGTGCAACAGGATGCCGAAAGCCAGCACGGCAAGGACGATGCCAAAGGGTAGATAAAACCGCGCGACCAGCAGCCATGTCAGCATCTCGCGGCGCAGATCGTATTTCAGGTATCGTCTTATGAACGCGATCATGTCTCTCGGCCGATCCTTCAGCGCCCACACATTCCGGACCCGCCCGCGCCGTTCTGCCATGAAGCGGAGCGGCCGCTCATACGCACAGGGCTGGCGTTTCTGACCCGAAGATCGGTTCAACCGCGCCCACGGATGCCGCGCGCATCGTCGCGGCATGGGCCGGCTCCGTTCGTTCCATCCGACGACGAGATGGTCCGCACGATCCGAACCCGATGCAGGCGGCAGATACGGTGCTCGGCACTCTGCAGGGGGATATGAAGGCTCGATCGAAGGTAAGATGCAAGAATGGTCAAGTTACGCTAGCTTCCGCTCCAGAAGCTGACAAGCCGCATCGCCGCGCTGTTTTGTGATCTCTGTTAATAACCTTAATAGGTATGGCCCCCGTCGACTCGAGCGTGAAGGGCGGCGCGCGCCTCGGTGACCCGCGCAACCGAGATACCGATGTCGGGCCGATCGCCACCTGTCGCAGGTGCGCGCGTTCGCGATCGCCATCCGGTGACCGGAGCCCCCCCGATGCAGCCCGCCGGCGGCATCGACCCGGCGACAGCTTTGATTTCCGGTTACTCCGTCATCCGAACGTATGGTCGATCGACCGTCAAGTCTGACTGCCCGATCCGCCGTCTCCGCCTAGTCTTTCGCGAGTGTCTTTGCTCGCCGGAGCAGGAGAAGGAGATGGCCAATGCCCTCAAGGAATGTCGCGGAACTCATCGTCGACACGCTCGAGCAAGCGGGTGTGGAACGCATCTATGGTGTCGTCGGCGATAGCCTCAACGGTCTCACCGAAGCGCTGCGCACGACCGGGAAAATCCGGTGGGTTCATGTCAGGCATGAAGAGGTCGCCGCGTTCGCAGCCGCCGGCGAAGCGCAGATCACGGGCAATCTCGCGGTCTGCGCCGGCTCGTGCGGCCCGGGAAACCTGCACCTCATCAACGGCCTGTTCGATGCGCAGCGCAGCCGCACCCCCGTGCTCGCCATCGCGGCGCAGATTCCGTCCGCCGAGATCGGCGGCGGCTATTTTCAGGAAACCCACCCGCAGACCCTGTTCCAGGAATGCAGCGTCTACTGCGAATTGGTCTCCGATCCCAACCAGATGCCCTTCGTGCTGGAGAACGCCATCCGGGCCGCCGTCGGCCAGCGCGGCGTGGCGGTGGTGGTGGTGCCGGGCGACGTTGCCCTCAGGGCGGCGCCTGACCGCGCGGTCTCCCCGCCCCGCGGCCTGCTGCCCCCGACGCCCGTCTCGGTGCCGGCCGAGGGCGATCTCGATGCGCTCGCCGGCATGCTCAACGAGGCCGAGCGTGTCACGCTGTTCTGCGGCCGGGGATGCGCCGGTGCTCATGCGCCGCTGATGGACCTCGCCGAGGCCCTCAAGAGCCCGATCGTCCATGCCCTCGGCGGCAAGGAGCATGTCGAGTACGACAATCCCTACGATGTCGGAATGACCGGCTTCATCGGCTTCTCGTCGGGCTACGAGGCGATGCACGCCTGCGACGTCCTGCTGATGCTGGGCACCGACTTTCCCTACAAGCAGTTCCTGCCCACCGGCATCAAGATCGCGCAGGTCGATATCCGGCCGGCGAATCTCGGCCGGCGCTGCAAGCTCGATCTCGGTCTCGTCGGCGACGTCGGGGCGACGATCCGTGCCCTGCTCCCGCGCCTCGCGGTCAAGTCTGACCGCCTTCATCTCGACGACAGCCTCACCCGCTATCGCCATGCCAGGAAAGGGCTCGATGCCCTCGCCCAGGGCACGCCTGGCGCGAAGCCGATCCATCCGCAATATCTCGCCCGGCTGATCAGCGAGCGTGCGGCTTTCGATGCCGCCTTCACCTTCGATGTCGGCACGCCGACCATCTGGGCGGCGCGGTATCTGGAGATGAACGGCAGACGCCGCCTCGTCGGGTCTCTGGTGCACGGGTCGATGGCGAACGCCCTGCCCCAGGCGATCGGCATTCAGGCGGCGCAGCCCGGCCGTCAGGTCGTCTCGCTGTCCGGCGACGGCGGCTTCTCCATGCTGATGGGTGACCTGATCACGCTGACGCAGGAAAAGCTTCCCGTGAAGACGGTCATCTTCAACAACGGCGTTCTCGGGTTCGTGGCGCTGGAGATGAAGGCCGCCGGCTTCGTGGAACTCGGCACCGACCTTCAGAACCCCGATTTCGCGGCGATGGCCCGGGCGATGGGAATTCTCGGCGTGAGGGTCGAGGACCCC
>JAEZMP010000590.1 GCA_023442215.1 Pseudomonadota bacterium | reverse complement strand
CCCGGAGCCGATGGCGAACGCCGCGCCGACCACGCGGTTGACCGGCACGCCGACGAGCCGCGCCGCGGTCTGGTCCTCCGCGCTCGCCCGCATCGCGCGGCCGAGCCGGGTGCGGGAGACGAACAGCGTCAGCCCGATCATGGCGACGACGGCCGTCGCCATCACGACGAGGTCCATCACGCTCAGATAGATCTCGTCGAACAGCACGATGGGCGGCAGATCCGACAGGCCGAAGGTTGGAAACGGCAGTTCTTCCGCGCCCCAGATCGTCTGGGCGAGGCTCTGGAGCACCACCGAGACGGCGATGGACGTGATGAGCGGCGCAAGGCGCGGGGCGTTGCGGAGCGGGCGGTAGGCGATGCGGTCGACGACGACGCCGATGAGCGCCGTGATGAGGATCGCGCCGAGGGCGGCGAGCGGGAACGGCAGCGCCGGCATCGGCACCGCGACACCGACGAGCTTCACCTCGTCCAGCATCAGCGACACGGTGACGAACGCGCCCACCATGAACAGCTCGCCGAAGGCGAAGTTCACGAGCCGCACCACGCCGTAGACCAGCGTGAACGCGACCGCCGTCAGGGCATAGATCGCCCCGAGGACGAGCCCGTTCGCCAGCAACTGACCGAAATAATCCATTCTCGATGCCGGTTCGGAGCGGCCGCCTCGCTGGGGAAGGCCGGTTCCGGCGGAGCGGCGCGCCGGAACCGGGGAGCGGCGTCAGGGCTGCTTCGGCGCGAGCTTGAACTTGCCGTTCTCGACCGTCAGGAAATAAAGCGTCCCGGTGCGGTCTCCGCTCGGCGCGAAGGTCGTCGGTCCGGTCACGCCCGGCACGTCCTTGATCTCGCCCAGCGCCTTATTGAGGCTCTCCCGCGTCACCGGGCCGCTATTCGCCGCGAGGTCGACCGCGGCGCCGAGCGTCATGCCGGCATCGTAGCCGAGCGCAGCCCAGGCACTCGGGTCTTCATGATAGGCCGCGCGATAGGCGGTGAGGAAGGCTTCGGTGGCAGGCGTGGCGACCGACGGATCGAACATGCCGTAGACGATCATGCCTTCGACCGCCGGGCCGCCGAGCTTCATCAGCTCCACGTTGAGGGCGCCGTCGGTGCTGAGAATCTGCGCCTTGATGCCGAGGGCGCGGGCCTGCTGGGCGATCTTGGCGGCCTCGGTATAGAAGCCGCCGATGAAGATCGCATCCGGCTTGGCGGCACGCACCTTGGTGAGAAGGGTGCGGAATTCCTTGGTGCCGAGCAGGTAGGATTCGTTGCCCAGGATCTTGGCGCCGTCCTTCTCCGCCGCGGCGATGAAGGCGTCGGCGACGCCGATGCCGTAATCGTCCTGCTGTTCCAGCACGTAGATGTTGCTGAGCCCCAGCGTCTTGGCGGCGTAGCTGCCCATCATGCTGCCCTGCACGGCATCGGTCAGCACGTTGCGGCGGAAATAGGGGCTGGCATTGGAAAGCTGCGGGCTGGTGACGGCCGAGGCCAGCACCGGCAGCTTGCAATCGTTGAAGACCGGGACGGCCGCGAGCGCGATGGAGGAGAACGAATAGCCCATCACCACGTCGACGGCGGAATCGGAGCAGAACCGCTGGGCGATCAGCACGCCTTCCCGCGCCTCGCCGCGATCGTCGACCGCGTCGATCTTGAAGGAGGCACCGCCCTTCTTGTTCAGCGCGTCCACGGCGAGATCGAGGCCCTTGCGCATGTTGAGGCCGAACGCCGCGAAGTCGCCGGAAAGGGCGGCGGTGAAGCCGATGGTGATGTCCTCCGCACAGTAGGCGCTGGCGGGGGCGAGCATGAGGCCGATCCCGAAGGCGGCCGCGGCAAGGCGTTTCTTCATTTCAGTCCCCTCGGAAGGGCCGCGCGCTCTGCGCCGGCGGGAAGAACATGACCGTTTGCCGGTCTATCGTTTCGGAAGGTGTCTCCGGCCGCCCGGCGTGCCGCCGGCCGGCCTTGGCAGGCGGCGGGTCAGCGGATTTCCACCGTGACCCAGGTCTCGAAGCAATAGTCGTCGGCGAGCGACATCACGCCGATCGCCGCGCGGGGGCCGACGCCGATCTCCGGCCCGAACACTTCCTCGAACAGGTCCGTGAGGCCGCTCGCGACCTTGTGGGGCTCGGTGAAGGCGGGATCGCAGGCGATGAAGTTGAGCGAGCGGACGAGCCCGGTCACGCGGTCGAGATCGCCGACCGCGTCGATGATGCAGCTGAGGCAGTTGAGGCCGGTCAGGCGGGCGGCCTGATAGCCCTCCTCGACCGTCAGGTCGCGGCCGAGCCGGCCGGGATAGAGCACCTTGCCGTCCGCGATGCCGGCCGTCTGGCCGGAAAGGAACAGCAGCCGGTCGCTCAGATAGTGCGGCTTCATCTTGCCGTAGATCTTGCCGTAATAGTCGTCGCCGCCGCCGGCCGACGGCAGCTTCAATCCAAGGTCCGCAATGCGCTTGCTGGCCGACATGTCCTGCTCCCACCCGGCGGAAAGCGCCGGATTTCGGGGAATGGTCGTCCCGGTCGCGCAAGGCGTCAAACCCGAACAGGCGTGAAAGCCATAGCTCTGCGTTATGGAGTTGGCGTTTTGAACGCTGTCAAAAGCCGGCCGGGTGCCGAGAAAGCCCGCACGTCGCGGCGCTGCCTCTTCTTTGTGCGTTTGCATCGCGCTCGTGCCGCTCGCGTCAGCGCGCGTCGGCGACATCGCGGGCGATGGCCCGGCGGAAGCGGTCCATGAAATCGACGGCGATGCGGGCCGGCGGCCGGATGCTCGGCCGGAACATGCCGAAGCGGTAGGGCACCGTGGGCGCGAACGGCACCGCGACGAGGCCCGCGGCGGCGAAATGGCGGGCGGTCGAGGGATCGACCAGCGTCAGGGCGCCGGTCTCCTGCACCAGCATGCAGGCCGAGCCGAAGAACTCCACCTCCGCCACCACGTTCCACGGCACGTTGGCGTTGAAGAACGCTTCGGCGGCGGCGATGTGGGTGATGTGCTCGGGAAACAGCGTCACGAACGGCCGCGAGCCGATCGTTTGCGGGCCGACGCAGCGCTCGCCCGCCAGCGGGTGGTCCGGCCGCATCACGCACATGCACGGCACCTCGAACACTTCCAGCGAGGCGACCTGGATGTCGATCGGGAGTTCCGCAAAACCGACGTCGAACGCGCCGACCGCGCCGAGATCGCGCACCGCATAGGACGAGCGGGTGATGAAGCGCGCCGTCGCGCCGCGGTTCGCCCGCAGCACCTCGGCGAGCACCGGCGGCAGCATGTAGGTCGCGAGCCCCGGCGGACTGGCGATCAGCAGCGTCGCCGAGGACAGATCCTTGAGATTGCGCGAGACCGAGAGCGTCTGCTCCATCGCGTCGAGGGTGCGGTTGACCGAGATCAGGAACGTCGCCGCCTCCGGCGTCGGCTCCAGCCGTCCGTGGGCGCGGTGGAACAGCTGAAGCCCGATCTCGTCCTCGAGGCGCGCGATCAGCTTGCTGATGGCCGGCTGCGACTTCTTCAGCACGGCCGCGGCGGCACTCATGGAGCCGTTCTCGTAGACGGCGCGGAAGGCTTCGAGGTGGCGGGTATCCATGGCGTCCTTCCGGCACCGCGCGGCGCGGCATTCCGCCGGCACGCGCCGCCGGTCCGCGCGAGCCTACCCAATGCCGCCGCCGGCCGGAAGCGGGGAGCGACCGGGGCTTGCCCCGCGACCGAGGCTTGCTCCCGCCGGCATGCCGCCTCAGCCCGCGAGCGCCGGCCGGGCCGCGGCC
>JAEZMP010000588.1 GCA_023442215.1 Pseudomonadota bacterium | reverse complement strand
CGAACCGGTCCGGTGCGACTGCCGTGCATCGAAGACGATCAGGCGTCGGTCACTTGCCGCGACGGCGCTGCTGGCCGAGGCCCATCTTCTTGGCAAGCTCGGAACGGGCCGCCGCGTAGTTCGGCGCAACCATCGGATAGTCGGCCGGCAGGCCCCACTTCTCGCGGTACTCTTCCGGCGAGAGATTGTAGTGGGTGCGCAGGTGCCGCTTCAGCGACTTGAACTTCTTACCGTCTTCCAGGCAGACGATATATTCCGGCGTCACCGACTTCTTCACCGGAACGGCGGGCTTCACCGGCTCGGGCGCGAGTTCGACGACACCGCCATTGGTCTTCTGCAGAGCAGAATAAACCTCGGCAATGATCGCCGGAAGTTCGTGAGCCGGAACCGTATTGTTGCTCACGTAGGCGGAGACGATGTCCGCCGCCAGATCGATCAGGCTGCCGTTTTCAGCAATCTCGCTCATTTTTCACCTTTATGCAGCGCGCTCCCGCGACCGCGCCAATCTTTGACTTTGCCCGTCTGCGGCGCGCGTTTTGTTCGCGCACCTGCCCCATAGCGCCCTGTCGATGATGACTAGAAGGCTCGTTCAGGAAAGTCAACAAGCTTTACTCTTGCTAAACACCTTTCACCGGCAGATTGCTTGTGAAGGACGTAACTCACCATGAATTAGGCCGGGTGAGTGTGCGAATACGGCAATAAAAAGACGGGCGCGTGCGTTTCGAACGTCAGCAGCACAGGCAATAACGAAAACAGATCATCGCCGGGGGTTCCGCGGGCGGCGGGTGCCGGCGCGAATCGCCGGCCCGCGCGGGGGCTCGCAGCTGTCGTGCGGCGCGTTTGCGGCGGCCCGCGGCGGACGTCGATGGCCCGTCAGGCGTCGCGCTGCCGGCCCTCGACAGCGTCCGCCAGCGCATCCGGCCGGGTCCGCGGCGAGGGGCGATAGCCTGCCTTATAGAACGCGCGCGCCATCAGGTGCGCGGCGATGGGCGAGGTCAGAAGCAGGAAGATTGCGCCGGCGATCGCCCGTGTCGCCACCGCCAGATCGCCCGAATACACCGCGACCGCCACCAGCGCCAGGCCGGAGCCGACCGCCCCCGCCTTGCTCGCCGCATGCATCCGCATGTAGATGTCGCCGAACCGCAGGATTCCGACGGCGGCCAGCAGCGCGAATATTGCGCCCACCACCAGAAGTATCCCCGACAGCACGATCGCCACCGCGCTCATGGTGCGGTCTCCTTCTGCGCGGCCGCTCCCGCGGTGTCGGCGTCGCCGGCCTCGCGGGATCGTCCCCGCGCCAGCACGAACCGCGCGAAGGCGACCGTCGAGAGGAAGCCGACCAGCGCGAGCGAGATCGCCACGTCGACATAGAGCATCTGTCCGGTGCGCACCGCGATGGTGGCGATGAAGCCAACCACCGCCGCCACCAGCATGTCGAGCGCGATGATGCGGTCGGGCAGCGTCGGCCCGCGCACGATGCGCACCACCATCAGCACGAACACCGCCGAGAACAGCACGAGCGCGATGCCCGTCGCGATCCGCAGGAACAGGGCGAGGTCGATGGCGTCCGTGGCGATCATCGGAAGGCCTCCAGGATCCTGCGCTCGAACCCGTCGCGGATGTCGGCGATCACCGCGGCCGGATCGGGCGCATCGATGCAGTGCACGAACAGCACCCTGCGGTCGTCGGAGACGTCGACGGACAATGTCCCCGGCGTCAGCGTGATCAGATTGGCGAGGAGCGCGATCTCGATGTCCGAGGTCACCGTCAGCGGGAAGGCGACGATCGCCGGATGAGGGTCCAGCCGGGGCGACACCACCATCGCCGCGACCCGGACGGCCGACTTGGCGAGTTCGACGAGGAACAGCCCCGCGAGCGAGGCGGCGCGGGCGATCCGGCCGAGATAGCCGGGCCGTCCGGTGCATTCGCGGATCAGCACGAGCGCAAGTGCGCCGAGAACGAACCCGAAGGCGAGATTGAGCGCCGAAAACCCGCCGGTGACCGCCGCCCAGGCGAGCGCGAGCAGGACGTTGGCGAACACGATCGGCATCATCGCCCTCCCCCGAACACCGCATCGAGATAGGCCGCGGGATCGACCAGCCCGGCGGCGCCACGCGCGGCGACGGCGAGCGCGGTCTCCGGCGCGAGCCCGAGCCAGGCGACGATGGCCACGAGGACGAGGATCGGTCCGACCACCGCCGCCGGCACGCGCACCGGCACCGCCTCGCGCCCCTCCGGCGCCGGCCGCCAGAACGCCAGCAGCCAGATGCGGCCGAGGGCGAGCGTGGTGAGAAGCCCGCCCGCGAGCATCGCCGCCGCCAGCCACCCCGCCCCGGCATCGAGCGCCGCCCCGACCAGCACCGCCTTGGGCCAGAAGCCGGACATCGGCGGCAGGCCGGCCACCGCCAGCATCAGAAGAAAAAATGCCGCCGACAGCCACGGATGGTCGCGATAGAGCCCGCCGAGCCTCGCCAGCGACGACGACCCCGCCACCCGCTCGACGGCGCCGACGGTCAGATAGATCGCCGTCATCGCCAGCATCGAATGGACCGCATAGAGGAGCGAGCCCGTCAGAGCCCGCTCGCCGCCGACCGCGAGCCCCGCCAGCACGAAGCCGATGCCCGTGATCACCATGAAGCCCAGGCTGCGCCGGATCTCCGTCTGCGCCAGGCTGAGGAGCGCGCTCGTCAGGATCGTCAGCGCCGCGATCCAGGCGACCGCCGGGGCGAGCGCCGCCCGCTCGCCGGGCATCAGCATCGCCAGCGTGCGCAGCAGCGCATAGGCGCCGACCTTGGTGAGAAGCCCGGCGAACACCGCGGCGACCACGATCTTCGGCGTGTGGTAGGAGGCCGGCAGCCACGCATTCAGCGGAAATGCCGCCGCCTTCATGCCGAAGGCGACGAGATAGAGCGCGGCGATGACGATCACCGGCCCGTCGAGCGGCCGCCCGGCGAGGCGGATCGCGATGTCCGCCATGTTGAGCGTGCCGATCAGGCCGTAGAGATAGCCCGTCGCGATCAGGAACAGCGTGGTCGCGATCAGGTTGAGCAGGCCGTACTTCACCGTGCCGTCGATCTGACGTGGCGTGCCGCCGAGCACGAGCAGGCCGAACGACGAGATGAGCAGCACCTCGAACCAGACGTAGAGATTGAAGATATCCCCGGTGAGGAAGGAGCCGGAGACGCCGGCCAGCATCAGGAGCAGGAACGGGAAGAACCCGGCGCGGCGCGCCGGCCCGTCCACGTCCGCGAGCGCATAGAACGCGCCGGCGAGGCCGCAGACCGCCGCGGTGAGCGCGAGCACGGCGCCGGCCGGGTCGACGGTGAAGGCGATGCCGAAAGGCGGCAGCCACCGCCCCATCACCATGGTGACCGGCCCCTCGGCCATCACCCGCGCGAGGAGCGCGAGATCGGCCGCGGCGACGAGGGCGAGCGCGACGATGGCCAGAACCGGCTGCAGCCGCGTGAAACGCCGCAGCATGACGGCGAGCGCCCCGCAGGCGAGCGGCAGCACCACCGGCACGATCACGAGCCAGTCCCACGCGGCGGTCGGAACCGTGATCATCGCGGCGGCGATGTCGACCGCCGCGCCGTCCGTTCCTGCCGCCATCTCAATATCCCCCGGGCGGGGGCGGTTCCCGGACGGGCTCCGCCAGTCTCATCTCGTCCACCGCGTCGGTGCCCATTTCCTGGTAGGCGCGATAGGCCAGCACCATCAGGAAGGCGAAGAACGAGAACGAGATCACGATCGCCGTCAGGATCAGCGCCTGGGGCAGCGGATTGGCGGTGAAGCCGGCCGGTGTCACCGCATCGGGCGGAATCACCGGCGGCACCTCGCGCGTCAGCCGGCCGGCCGTGAAGATCAGCAGGTTGACGGCGTTGCCGAGGATCGCGACGCCGATCAGGATGCGCACGATGCGCCGCGACATCATCAGGTAGAGGCTCGCGGCGAAGAACAGCCCTACCATGATGGAGAAGATACCTTCCATCAGCCCGCCTCGCCGTCTTCGAGGATCAGGGCGATGGACGTGAAGGCACCGACCACGACGAGATAGACGCCGATATCGAACAGCATCGGGGTCGAGAGGTCGATCACCGTGCCGAACACCGTGGGGCTGACCCACTGGGAGGTGAGATAGGGCTCGGCGAACGCCAAGGACGGCAGGCCGGACAGGGCCGAGAGCAGCAGCCCGCAGGCCGCCACGCTTATCGGGTGCACCACCGTGGCCCGCCGCATCGCCCCAGGCCCGAACGCGATGCCGTAGATGGCGAAGGCCGAAGCCGCGATCAGGCCGCCGATGAAGCCGCCGCCGGGCTCGTTGTGGCCCCGCAAGGTGACGAACACGGAATAGATCAGCATCAGCGCGGTGAGATAGGGGGCGAACGCCCGGAAGATGACGGTGTTCATGCCCGTTCCTCCCTGCTCGCGCCCGTCTTCGCCGCCCCGCCGCGGGCCTTCAGCGTCACCAGCGCGAGGATCGCGAGCCCGGTCACCAGCACCACCGAAATCTCGCCCAGCGTATCCAGACCGCGGAAATCGACGATGATGACGTTCACGATGTTGCGGCCGTGAGCGATCGCCCGGCTGTAGGCGGAGAAGAACGCCGAAAGCCGGTCATCGAACGGCCCCGCCGTCACCCACAGCAGCAGCAGGCCGAACCCGGTGCCGGCGAGCACCGCCAGCGCCCCGTCGCGCACGCGCTCGAGCGGCGTGCGATGGTCGCTCGGCGCGAGGTCGAGGCGCGTCATCACCAGGGTCAGGATCACGACCGAGAGCGTCTCGACCATGAACTGGGTGAAGGACAGGTCCGGCGCGCCGAACAGCAGGAACAGCACCGCCACCGCGAAGCCCTGGATGCCCAGCGACACGATGGCGACGAGGCGGCTCTGCGCGGTGAGGACCGCGTAGAGGCCGGCGACGGCGATGGCGAGCACCGCGAGCTCGTAGATCGTCGCGCCCCGCGGCCACAGCACCGACCACGGCAGCACGGGCCACGCGCCGTAGGCAATCATCGGCGCGAACAGCGCCGCGATGATCGCCACCACGGCGACGTTGATATAGGCCTCCAGGTGGCCGCCATGCAGGAGGTCGCGGGCGGCGACCGAGAGTCGGATCAGGGCGGAAACGGCCTGATCGAAGCCACGGTCCGGCCCCCAGCCGATGGTGCGGACCACCTTGTCGACGGCCGCGCGCAACAGGTCGAGCCGCACGAACACGATGAGCCCGGCGAGGATCGTCAGCACGGACAGCGCGAAGGCCGGCACCAGCGCGTGAGGCACGAGGTGCAGATCGACGGTGCCGGCCGCGCCGCCCGGCCCCTCGATCGCCGCGGCCATCGGGCCGATCAGCAGCGTGCCGGTCGCGTGGGCCAGCAGCGCCGTCGCGAGGCCCGCGAGCGCCAGCACCACCGGCCCGAACCAGAGGCCCGGCGGGCCTTCGTGAACATGCCCTTCATGGACATGCCCGTCGGGCGCATGCCCGGCGCCGGCGCGAACCTCGCGGCCGAGGAAGGGCTTGATCACCAGCGCGGCGGCGATGGTCACCATCAGCGCATTGCCGACGAAACCGACGGCGACCGCCGTCACGGCCGCCGCCGGCAGCCCCGCGAGCGCGCCATAGACCTCTTCCTTGGCGATGAAGCCGAGGAAGGGCGGCAGGCCCGCCATCGACATCGCGCCGCAGGCCGCGGCAGCGAAGGTCAGCGGCATGTGCCGTCCGAGCCCGCCGAGCCGGCGGATGTCGCGCGTGCCCGCCTCGTGGTCGACGGTGCCGGCCACCATGAACAGCCCGCCCTTGAACAGCGCGTGGGCGACGAGATAGGCCGCCGCCGCCTCGATGGCCGCCGGCGTGCCGAAGCCGACCAGCATCATGATCAGCCCGAGCGAGGCGACGGTGGTCTGCGCCAGCATCAGCTTGAGATCGGTCTGGCGCACCGCGAGCACCATGCCGGTGAGGAAGGTGGCGCCGCCGAACAGCGGCAGGATGGTGGTCCACGCCGCGGTGTCGCCGAGCGCGGGATGGAGCCTCATCACCAGATAGAGGCCGGCCTTCACCATGGTCGCCGAATGCAGGTAGGCCGACACCGGCGTCGGCGCCTCCATGGCGTTCGGCAGCCAGAAATGCAGCGGCACCTGCGCCGACTTCGTGAAGGCGCCACCGAGCACGAGGATGAGGATCGGCAGGTAGAGCGCGTTCTGCTGCAGGCCCGGCCCGGAGAGGAGCGCGGAAATGGAGGTCGAGCCGGTGACGTTGGCGATCATCACCACGGCGCCGAGCAGCAGGAGGCCGCCGCCGCCTGTGACGATCAGCGCCTGCAGCGCCGCCCGCCGGGCCGCCTCGCGGTGGTGGTCGAAGCCGATCAGCAGGAACGACGTGATCGAGGTCAGCTCCCAGAACACGAACATCGCGAGGAGGTCGTCCGAAAGGACGAGCCCGAGCATCGCGCCCATGAACAGGAAGATGAACGAGAAGAACCGCCCGAGGCCGGGATGTCCGGCGAGATAGGCGCCGGCATAGATCACGACCAGCGTGCCGATGCCCGTGATCGCAAGCGCGAACACGAGCGAAAGCCCGTCGATCGCCATCGCATAGCGCACCCCGAGGGAGGGCACCCAGTCGACGGAGAACAGCAGCGTCTCGCCGCCCGAAACACGCCCGGCGAGGCTCGCGAACCAGACGAACACCAGAGCGGGCACGAGTGCGAGAATCCAGCCGGTCGCCTTCGCCGCGCGCGCCCGCAGGGATCGCTCGACGAACGGGGCGAGCAGCGCGGCGGCAAACGGCGCCAGTGCGACGATCAGCGTCCCTCCGCCCATCGGCTCTCCTCTTCGTCGCGGGCTGCGAATGAGACGGATACGGCCGCGGGGGGCGTACCCTTCAGGGCCGCGGCGCGTGCGCCGGGCCGGCGTTCGTGGACCGTGAATATCGGCCGCGCGCGGCTGTCACAAGAAAAACCGTGCGCGGATCCGGCCGCGGGCATGGCCGCGGGACCGAAATCGGTGCCTCCCCCGCGAGCGCGCACACCGGTCGGGCGGGCGATTGCCCATCGGCTGTCCGATGCCTATCTGTGGGGCAGTCCGTTCCTGCGTCCGCAGGCCTCAGGGCCCCGCACGCCGCCGCTTCCCGCCCCATGGAACCAGGGAGAGGATCATGTCCGACACGATGCCGGCCCGCCGCGAGAAAGTCATCAAGTCCGACGCCGCGTGGAAGGCCGAACTCACGCCCGAACAATATCGCGTGACCCGCCGCGCCGGCACCGAGCGGGCCTTCACGGGTCCGTTCTGGGACGAGACCCGGCCCGGGCTCTATGCCTGCATCTGCTGCGGCGAGCCGCTGTTCCGGTCGGAGACCAAGTTCAATGCCGGCTGCGGCTGGCCGAGCTTCTTCACGCCGGTCGAGGACGACGTCATCGACGAGCACGACGACAACTCGTATCTGATGCACCGCACGGAGGTCCGGTGCGCCCGCTGCGACGCCCACCTCGGCCACGTCTTTCCGGACGGACCGCCGCCGACCGGGCTGCGCTACTGCATCAACGGCACGGCGCTGACGTTCTTTCCCGACGAGGATTGAGGATCGCTTTCCCGGCGAGGATCGAGGGCCCGCGCGGCCGGCCGGGGCTTCAGGACCCCGAGGCAAGCGATGACGGCGGCGCGATCGGACGGCAGGACCGCTCGACGATCTCGCCGCTGCCGCCGGAGGCGATGGCAAGCCACGCCTCGCAGTCCGATTGCCGCTTGAAGCAGGCGATTTCGTCGCCGCCGTGCATTCCCCGCCCGCCCTTGGCCGTGAAGCGTCCGATCCAGAGCTTGTCCGGCTCGCCACAGGAGAACTGATCCTTCAGCGTCTCGATCCTGGCGCTCTTCACCCTGTTCATCGCCGTGGTGCCGTCCTGGCATCCCGCGGCGAGCAGCGCCAAGGCCGCTGCGCCGACGGTCCGCCGCCATGAAACCTTCCGAACCGGCATCGTCCCCGTCCCCCCGGCCCCACATGCGGGACCGCCCCCATGGACAGGGCTAGCGGGACAATGTGACACCTGAACATCGACGCGCGGCGGAGACCGGCCCGCCGCGCCGCATCCGCTCCTTCCGCGACCCAATGCGCCTTCGAAAGCACCCTATGACCGACGCAAACACCGCCGTTTCCGCCCTTCGCCTCGATCCCGCGGCGGGCATCCCGCCCCGCGCAGCCCGCCGGCCGGCCGAGACGACCTTCCACGGCGACACCCGCGCGGACGAATATGCCTGGCTGCGCAGCGCCGAGTGGCGCACCGTCATGCGCGATCCCTCCGCGCTCGAGCCGGACATCCGCACCCATCTCGATGCGGAGAATGCCTATTGCGAGGCCGTGCTCGCCCCGCTCGCCGGGCTGCGCCAGACGCTCGTCGCCGAGCTGCGCGGCCGCATCCGCGAGGACGACAGCTCGGTGCCCGCGCCGGACGGTCCCTATGCCTACGCCATGCGCTACCGCGAGGGCGGCGAGCACCCGCTGGTGGTGCGCACGCCCCGCGCCGGCGGGCCTGAGGAAACCCTCCTCGACGGCGATGCGCTGGCGGCCGGCAAGAGCTATTTCCGTCTCGCCGCGGCCGACCATTCCCCCGACCATTCGCTGCTGCTCTACGGCTCCGACGAGACCGGTGGCGAGGTATTCACGCTTCGGGTGCGCGATCTCGCCTTCGGCGCCGACACCGCCGACGTGGTGACGGACACCTCCGGCGATGCGGTCTGGGAGGCGGATTCCCGCGCCTTCCTCTATGTCCGCCTCGACGAGGAGCATCGACCGGCCGCGGTCTACCGCCATGTGCTCGGCACGCCGGCGGAGACCGACAGCCTGATCTATGCCGAGGCCGATCCCGGCTTCTTCGTCTCGGTCGGCGAAACCCAGTCCGGCCGGTTCCTGAGCGTCGACGTGCACGACCACGAGACCTCCGAGAGCTGGCTGATCGACCAGCAGGACCCGGAGCGCCGCCTCGTGCTCGTCGCGCCGCGCGTGACGGCCGAGACCTATTCCATCGACCACGGCGGCGGCGACAGCTTCGTCATCCTCACCAATGCCGGCGATGCCGAGGACTACAAGCTCGTGACCGCGCCGGTGTCCGATCCGGGCCGCGAGACGTGGCGCGACCTCGTCGCGCACCGGCCGGGCTGCCTGATCCTGTCCCACACCGCCTTCGCCGGCCACATCGTGCGGCTGGAGCGGGAGGGCGGACTGCCGCGCATCGTGGTGCGCCGCATCGCCGACGGCGCGGAGCACGCCATCGCGTTCGCGGAGGAGGCCTATTCGCTCGGCATGTCCGGCGGCTACGAGGCCGACACCACCACGCTGCGCTTCACCTATTCCTCGATGACCACGCCGGCGCAGGTCTACGACTACGACATGGAGGCGCGCACCCGGGTGCTGCGCAAGGAGCAGGAGGTGCCCTCGGGGCACGATCCGGCGCTCTACGTCACCCGGCGTCTGGAGGCCGTGGCGCCGGACGGCGAGACCGTGCCCGTGTCGCTGCTTCACCGGCGCGACATCGCGCTCGACGGCAGCGCGCCCTGCCTGCTCTACGGCTACGGCGCCTATGGCATCTCCATCCCAGCCTCGTTCTCGACCAACGCGCTGTCGCTGGTGGACCGCGGCTTCGTCTACGCCATCGCCCACGTCCGCGGCGGCAAGGACAAGGGCTTCCGCTGGTACAAGGCCGGGCGCCGCGAGGCGAAGGTCAACACCTTCACCGACTTCATCGCGGTCGCCCGCCACCTCGCGGCGCTCGGCTTCACCGCGCCGGGCCGGATCGTGGCCCAGGGCGGCTCGGCCGGCGGCATGCTGATGGGCGCGGTCGCCAACATGGCGCCGGAGCTGTTCGGCGGCATCATCGCCGAGGTGCCGTTCGTCGACGTGCTGAACACCATGCTCGACGCCACCCTGCCGCTGACCCCGCCCGAGTGGCCCGAATGGGGCAACCCGATCGAGGACGCAGAGGCCTACCGGCGCATCAAGGCCTATTCGCCCTATGACGGCGTGAGCGCACAGGCCTATCCGGCCATCCTGGCGCTCGCCGGCCTCACCGATCCGCGCGTGACCTACTGGGAGCCGGCGAAATGGGTGGCGCGGCTGCGCGCCGCCAAGACCGATGCCAACCCGCTGCTTCTGCGCACCAACATGGATGCGGGGCACGGCGGCGCCGCCGGCCGCTTCGCCCGCCTGGAGGAAGTGGCGCTGGTGCAGGCGTTCGCGCTGGCAGTCACCGGCCGCGCCTGAGGCGGGGCCCCTGCGGGGCCGGCGCGGTTCTGTGCGTATTGCCAGACCGGACGGCTCCACTATCCTGCCGGATTGAACGAAACCGCGAAGTGAACGAAACCGTGCCTGCGTGGTTTCGATTCCTTGACGGTGCAGCAACCGGACGGAGCGGCCATGGCGCGCGCAGCGACGAAGACCGAAGCGGTTTCGCACCCCGCCACGCCGGGCGGGCGGCGACGGCGCCGTGGCGCCGCGGCGCTTGCCATCGCCGCCTCCGTGCTGTTCGCCGCCGGCCCTGTCCTCGCCGCGGCCTCGCCCCCGCCGCCGATCAAGCCCCGCCCGCTGCCGATGCAGTGCGTGCTCGCCGCCGCCACCTTCGGCCCGTCCAACCTCTGGTTCGGCCGCTATGCCGGCAATCGCGAGACGATCTGGGGCTATACCCAGACGACCTCGCAGTGGGGTTGCTTCCTGCGCGAGATCGATTGCCGCAACTGGCTCTACTGGCTCAATTCCGACTGGCCGGACTGGACCTACATCTCCGTCTGCACGAAGGGCTACACGCCGTCATGACCGCATTCCGCCCCGCTCTTTCGGTGATGACGGCCCCCGGCCGCCGGCGGGCGATGCTCGCGGCGGGTCTGGGCCTTGCCGCCGCCGTCGCGCTCGCCGCCTGCCAGGGCGGCGGCCTCAGCCCGCCGTTCGCCATGCGCCAGGCCTATATCGACACGCCGCAATGCAGCGAGCATCCGGACGCGCCCTGGATCGGCCGGCTCGCCGGCCATGCCATCTCCGACAACAGCCGCCAACGCGGCAGCGGCGGCGGCACCGCCACGGCGCTCGTCGGGTGCTTCCCGACCAAGGAGGCGTGCGAGACATGGCGATGGAAATATATGGAGAACTTCGTCAGCACGCTGGTGCAGGCGTTCGCGCTGGCAGTCACCGGCCGCGCCTGAGGCGGGGCCCCTG
>JAEZMP010000575.1 GCA_023442215.1 Pseudomonadota bacterium | reverse complement strand
TGCCCAACGCGATGGTGCGGATCCTTGCGCAGGATGAGGTCGGCCCGCGGTCGGGTCGGGAGGATGTTCTCGCGCAGGTTGGCGAGGTTGATGCGCGACCACAGCCGCTCGGCGATGGCCAGGGCCTCTTCCTCCGGGATCAGCGCGTAGCGGTGGAAATAGGAGTTCGGATCGCGGAACGCCGTCTCGCGAAGGCGCTGGAAGCGCTCGACATACCATCGGTGGATGTCCACCTCGTCGGCGTCGATATAGATCGAGAAATCGAAGAAGTCGGACACGAACGGGATCGCCCGGCCGTGGCGCGGCAGCCGGTTCGGCTGCAGCACGTTGAGGCCCTCGACGATCAGGATGTCGGGTTCCTCGACCGTGACGGTCTCGCCCGGCATCACGTCGTAGACGAGGTGCGAATAGACCGGCGCCGTCACCTTCGGCTTGCCGGCCTTGATGTCGGTGAGGAAGGCGAGCAGCGCCTGCCGGTCGTAGCTCTGCGGGAAGCCCTTGCGCTCCATCAGGCCTTCCGCCTGAAGCACGGCATTGGGCAGCAGGAAGCCGTCGGTGGTGACGAGCGACACCCGCGGGCTCGTCGGCCAGCGCGCCAGCAGCGCCTGCAGCAGGCGCGCGGTGGTGGACTTGCCCACCGCCACCGAACCGGCGATGCCGATCACGAACGGGATCTTGCCGTCGTCGCGGCCGAGAAAGCGGTTGGTCGCCGCGTGCAGGCCCTGGGTCGCCTCCACATAGAACGACAGCAGGCGCGACAGCGGCAGGTAGATGCGCTCGACCTGGCTCATCGATACCGGGTCGTGCAGGCCCTGGAGGCGCCCGACCTCCTCGGCCGTCAGCGTCATCGGGGTGTCGGCGCGCAGGTTCGCCCACTCGGCCTCGCCGAACACGCGGTAGGGCGACAATTCACGCTGGGTAGCCATGTCCATGGACGCATCCCTGCCCGCGTCCGGGCGCGCTGCCGCCGCATCCATGACGCTACCCCACATTTCATCCGTCAGCCGCGCGGCCGGGACGCCTTTTCCTCAAGCCCCGTCTGCGCGGTTCGCCGGCGCAGTTCTTCCATGACATCGCCGAGGGGCAGATCGCAAGCCCGCAAAAGGACGAGGAGGTGGTAGAGCAGGTCCGCCGCCTCCCCGGTCAGCCCTGTCTTGTCGCCCAGCGCGGCAGCGATGGCGGCCTCCACGGCCTCCTCGCCGACCTTCTGGGCGATCTTCGACACGCCCTTGCCCATCAGCCGCGCGGTGTAGGAGCCCGGATCGTCCGACGCGGCGCGGGTGCGCACGATCTCGTCGAGGCTCTCCAGGGTGAAGCGGCCGCCGCTCATTGCGCCGCCTCCCCGAGTCCGTCGAGCCTGACCGCCAGCCCGGCCCCGGCGAGGCGGTCCTTGGCCTCGCGGATGGTGTAGGTGCCGAAATGGAAGATCGAGGCCGCGAGCACCGCCGAGGCGTGGCCTTCGCGCACGCCGTCCACGAGGTGGTCGAGATTGCCGACGCCGCCGGAGGCGATCACCGGCACTTCCACCCGGTCAGCGACCGCGCGCGTCAGTTCCACGTCGTAGCCGATCTTGGTGCCGTCGCGGTCCATCGAGGTCAGCAGGATCTCGCCGGCGCCGAGCCGCGTCACCTCTTCGGCGAACTCGAGCGCGTCGATGCCGGTCGGGGTGCGGCCGCCGTGGGTGAAGATCTCCCAGCGCGGCGGTTCGCCCTCGCCGGACACCCGCTTGGCGTCGATCGCGACCACGATGCACTGGCTGCCGAACTTCTCGGCCGCGCGGCGCACGAAGTCGCGGTCCGTCACCGCGGCGGTGTTGATGGAAACCTTGTCGGCCCCGGCGAGCAGCAGCGCGCGGATGTCCTCCACGGTGCGCACGCCGCCGCCGACCGTCAGCGGCATGAAGCAGCGCTCCGCGGTGCGCCGCACCACGTCGAGCAGGATGCCGCGGCCCTCGTGGCTCGCGGCGATGTCGAGGAAGGTGAGCTCGTCGGCCCCGGCGGCGTCGTAGGCCTCGGCCGCCTCCACCGGGTCGCCGGCATCGATCAGGTCGACGAACTGGACGCCCTTGACCACCCGGCCGTCCTTGACGTCGAGGCAGGGAATGACGCGGACCTTGAGCATGTCGTCCCCCTTATGCCGCCTGCCGCGCCTTGACGAGCGCCAGCGCCGCCGTCGGGTCGAGCCGGCCGTCGTATAGCGCGCGGCCGGCGATGGCGCCTTCCAGGATCGCCGCGTCCGGCTGCATCAGCCGCTCGACGTCGCCGATGCCGGCAAGCCCGCCCGACGCGATCACCGGGATCGAGACCGCCGCCGCGAGTTCCAGCGTCGAGGCCCAGTTGAGGCCCTGCAGCATCCCGTCGCGGTCGATGTCGGTGTAGACGATCGCCGCCACGCCGGCGTCCTCGAAGGCGCGGGCGAGATCGACCGCCGCCATCTCGGAGGTCTCCGCCCAGCCTTCGACCGCGACGCGGCCGCCCTTGGCGTCGATGCCGACCACCACGCGGCCGGGATGGGCGCGGGCGGCCTCCTTCACCAGCGCCGGGTCGCGCACCGCGACGGTGCCGAGGATGACACGGGTCACGCCCTTCTCCAGCCAGCCCTCGATGGCGGCGCGGTCGCGGATGCCGCCGCCGAGCTGCACCGGCAGGCGGATGCGCTTCAGGATCGCCTCCACCGCGGCGCCGTTGCGGCTCTGGCCGGCGAAGGCGCCGTCGAGGTCGACGACATGCAGCCACTCGAAGCCGGCCTCGGCGAACGCCGCGGCCTGGGCGGCGGGGTCGTCGTTGAAGACGGTGGCCTTGTCCATCTCGCCGCGCACGAGGCGCACGCAGCGGCCTTCCTTGAGGTCGATGGCCGGGAACAGGATCATGGGCGCCACGCGAGGAAATTGGCGAGAAGGGCGAGGCCGAGCCGCTGGCTCTTCTCGGGGTGGAACTGGGTGCCGACGACATTGTCGCGGCCGACGACGGCCGTGACCGGCCCGCCATAATCGGTGGTGGCGATCACGTCTTCGGGCCGCGCCGCGGCGAGGTGGTAGGAATGGACGAAATAGGCGTGCAGCCCGTGGGGCCCGGTCGGAATGCCGGCGAGGATCGGGTGCTCGCGCTTCACGTCGAGCGTGTTCCAGCCCATGTGCGGCACCTTCAGCGCCGGGTCGGACGGGGCGATGCGCACCACGTCGCCGGCGATCCAGCCGAAGCCGTCGGTGGTCTCGTATTCGACGCCCCGGCTCGCCGTCAGCTGCATGCCGACGCAGATGCCGAGGAACGGCTTGCCCTTGGCCTGGACGTGCTCGACCACGGCATCCTTCAGGCCCGGCACGGCCTCCAGCCCCCGGCGGCAGTCGGCGAAGGCCCCGACGCCCGGCAGCACCACGCGCTCGGCCACGGCCACCGCCGCGGGATCGGAGGTCAGCACGATCTCGGTGGCGATCCCGGCCTCGCGGGCGGCGCGCTCGAGCGCCTTGGTGGCCGATCGCAGGTTGCCCGAGCCGTAATCGATGACGGCGACGCTCATGACGGACGCTCCGGCTGCGGAAAGAGGCCGAGCACCGGCTCGCCCTCGGAGGGAACGGCGCGGGCGGCCGGAAAGGACGGGACGGAGGCCGGCGGCGGCGCGGGGGCGTCGTCCTCCTGAACGGCGGCGCGGGCCTGCCGCTCGGCGAAATAGCGCCGCTCGCAGTCCTCGCGGTCGTGCCCGGCGACCACGGCGGCCTCGCGCCAGCCGCGGCG
>JAEZMP010000571.1 GCA_023442215.1 Pseudomonadota bacterium | reverse complement strand
GTGTAGAGCTTCGTGCCGAAGGTGTAGCTGTTCCACCAGGTGAAGAAACGCAGGAGGAAATTCTTCATCGCACACAAGGCCTGTTCGAGCCGGCGGAAACCAATGGACCGATTGCGCGGCACCCATTCCAGGCCCCAAGCGCAGCCGCTTCCGGGCCGCCGTCGCCTCGGAAGTTCGGCGGACCATCGCATTGCAGCACGGCGGTGTCCAGTGCGCAGCGCACCGGCGGGCGCGGCCCCTCGCCGCGCGGCCGGCGCCCCTCTCCGCCAGCGGACGATTTCTGCGCCCCGCGGCGGACGATTCCTGCGCCGGCAACAGATTCGCGGCCCCGTCAAGCGCACAGACGCCACGCGGCGGCGTTCTTTGCACGAGCCTGGGGATAGCGGGGGAAAAGAGAGGCGCGAGACACACAACATCTAGGGATGTCACAAAGCGTCCACCACCATCCCTATGAGCGCGACTTGACCCGCCGCGCCGAGTCGCCCTAGTCTCCCCTCATGGCCGACGGACGGGTTTGTGATCGTTCCCGCCCCGGCAAACCTTGTCACGTTCTGGAGCCGTTGCGTTCGTATCGCGTTGATACGGGCGACCTTCGAGCGCGCCATCGATATGGGTGTACGGCTCCCATATGCAGTGGCACAGGCGCACAGGTAACACTATATTTAGTGCTTAAGCGCACGATCCCGACCAGATGCAGATCGAGGACGACTCGGTCGCGCGGTCGAGGGGAATGGGGGCGCGTCCGCGTGCCCCGCCCGACGGAAATGAGGGGCCCGCAAGCGCGCCCCCGCACGATGGAAATGGGGCGCGCCTGCGTGCCCGCTCGACAGAATGAGGCGCGCCCGCGCGCCCCCGGATGCACCAGCGCCCCCAAGCGGGCGAGCAAGGACGACGACGATGCGGATCGAACGGCGCTACACCAGCGAGAGCGGATCGGCCTATGACGGGATCGAGTTCCGCAACGCCCTGAGCGAAATCCGCAACCCGGACGGTTCGGTCGTGTTCCGCCTGGAAGACATCCAGGTGCCCGCGACCTGGAGCCAGGTCGCCTCCGACGTTCTGGCGCAGAAATATTTCCGCAAGGCCGGCGTGCCGGTGCGGCTGAAGCGCGTCGCCGAAGAGGGCGTGCCGGAATTCCTGTGGCGTTCGGCCGCCGACGACGAGGCGATGGGCGACATGGCCCCGTCCGAGCGGATGACCGGCGAGCGCGATTCCCGCCAGGTGTTCGACCGGCTGGCCGGCACCTGGACCTACTGGGGCTGGAAGGGCGGCTATTTCGACAGCGAGCGCGACGCCCGCGCCTTCTTCGACGAGCTGCGCTACATGCTGGCGACCCAGAAGGTGGCGCCGAACTCGCCGCAGTGGTTCAACACCGGCCTCAACTGGGCCTACGGCATCGATGGACCCGGCCAGGGCCACTATTATGTCGACTACAAGAGCGGCGAGCTGAAGGCCTCCGAGAGCGCCTACGAGCACCCGCAGCCCCACGCCTGCTTCATCCAGTCGGTGAATGACGACCTCGTCAACGAGGCCGGCATCATGGACCTGTGGGTGCGCGAGGCGCGCCTGTTCAAGTACGGCTCCGGCACCGGCTCCAACTTCTCGGCCCTGCGCGGCGAAGGCGAGCGGCTTTCCGGCGGCGGCAAGTCGTCCGGTCTGATGAGCTTCCTCAAGATCGGCGACCGCGCGGCCGGCGCCATCAAGTCCGGCGGCACCACCCGCCGCGCGGCGAAGATGGTCGTGGTCGACGTCGACCATCCCGATATCGAGAACTATATCGGCTGGAAGGTGCGCGAGGAGCAGAAGGTCGCCGCGCTCGTCACCGGCTCCAAGATCGTCGCCCGCCACCTGAAGGCGGTGATGAAGGCCTGCGTCAACTGCGACGGACCGGGCGAGTCGTGCTTCGACCCCGAGAAGAACCCGGCGCTGAAGCGCGAGATCCGCGCGGCGAAGAAGTCGCTCGTGCCGGAAAACTACATCCGCCGCGTGATGCAGTTCGCACGCCAGGGCTACACCGAGATCGAATTCCCGATCTTCGACACCGACTGGGATTCGGAAGCCTACCTGACGGTCTCCGGCCAGAACTCCAACAACTCGGTGCGCGTGACCGACGCCTTCCTGAAGGCGGTCGAGCTCGACGGCGACTGGGCGCTGGTGCGCCGGACCGACGGCAAGATCGCCAAGTCCATCAAGGCGCGCGAGCTTTGGGACCAGATCGGCTATGCCGCCTGGGCGTCGGCGGATCCGGGCATCCAGTTCCACACCACCATCAACGACTGGCACACCTGCCCGGCCTCGGGCGAGATCCGCGCGTCCAATCCGTGCTCGGAATACATGTTCCTGGACGACACGGCGTGCAACCTGGCCTCGCTGAACCTGCTGCAGTTCCGCCGCGACGACCGCAGCTTCGACGTCGAGTCCTATGAGCACGCCGTGCGGCTCTGGACGATCGTGCTCGAAATCTCGGTGCTGATGGCGCAGTTCCCCTCGCGCCAGATCGCCAAGCTTTCCTACGAGTACCGCACCCTCGGCCTCGGCTACGCCAATATCGGCGGCCTGCTGATGTCGACCGGCATTCCCTATGACAGCGATGCCGGCCGGGCGCTCGCCGGCGCGCTGACCGCGATCATGACCGGCGTCGCCTATGCGACCTCGGCCGAGATGGCCCGCGAGCTCGGTGCCTTCCCCGGCTACAAGGCCAATCGCGACGCCATGCTGCGCGTGATCCGCAACCACGCCCGGGCCGCCCGCGGCGAGAAGCACGGCTACGAGGCGCTCGCCATCGCCCCCGTGCCGCTCGATCAGGCGAACTGCCCCGAGCCGGTGCTGGTGCGCCATGCCGAAGCCGCCTGGACCCGGGCGCTGGAGTGGGGCGAGCTCTACGGCTATCGCAACGCGCAGGTTTCGGTGATCGCCCCGACCGGCACCATCGGCCTGGTGATGGACTGCGACACCACCGGCATCGAGCCCGACTTCGCGCTGGTGAAGTTCAAGAAGCTGGCCGGCGGCGGCTACTTCAAGATCATCAACCGCGCGGTGCCCGAGGCCCTGCGCGCGCTCGGCTACGGCGAGACCGAGATCACGGCGATCGTCGACTACGCCGTCGGCCACGGCTCGCTGAAGGGCGCGCCCGCCATCAGCCACGAGGCGCTGAAGGCGAAGGGCTTCGACGATGCCACCCTCGAGAAGCTCGAGGGCGCGCTGAAGTCGGCCTTCGACATCAAGTTCGCCTTCACCAAGTGGACGCTCGGCGAGGAGTTCTGCCTCAAGACGCTGAAGATCGCCCGTGAGAAGCTGGACGACCCGTCGTTCGAGATTCTCGCCCATCTCGGCTTCAGCAAGGCGGATATCGAGGCGGCCAACATCTGGTGCTCCGGTGCGATGACGCTGGAAGGCGCCCCGGGCCTGAAGGACGAGCACCTGCCGGTGTTCGACTGCGCCAACCCGTGCGGCCGCCTCGGCAAGCGGTTCCTGTCGGTGGAGAGCCACATCCTGATGATGGCGGCGGCGCAGCCGTTCATCTCCGGCGCGATCTCCAAGACCATCAACATGCCGAACGACGCCACCGTCGAGGACTGCAAGAGCGCCTACATGCTGTCCTGGCGCCTGGCGCTGAAGGCCAACGCGCTCTATCGCGACGGCTCCAAGCTGTCGCAGCCGCTGAACTCGCAGCTTCTCTCCGACGACGAGGACGAGGCGGAGGACACCGTGGAGGCGCTGGTCGCCGCCCCGACCGCGCAGCAGGCGGCCATCGCCGCCGAGAAGATCGTGGAGCGCATCATCGAGCGCGAGGTGCGCCGCCGCGAGAAGCTGCCGGGCCGCCGCAAGGGCTATACCCAGAAGGCCATCGTCGGCGGCCACAAGGTCTACCTGCGCACCGGCGAATATAACGACGGCCGTCTCGGCGAAATCTTCATCGACATGCACAAGGAAGGCGCCGCCTTCCGCTCGCTGATGAACAACTTCGCCATCGCCATCTCGCTCGGCCTGCAGTACGGCGTGCCGCTCGACGAATATGTCGATGCCTTCACATTCACCCGGTTCGAGTCGGCCGGCATGGTGCAGGGCAACGAGGCGATCAAGAACGCGACCTCGATCCTCGACTACATCTTCCGCGAGCTCGCGGTTTCCTATCTCGGCCGCACCGATCTCAGCCACGTCTCGCCGGAGGATATCGGCGCGACCACGATGGGCTCGGGCGTGAACGAGGGCCGGGCGCCGGGCGCGGAAGCCGTGGTCTCCCGCGGTCTCGTGCGCGGCCAGACCGAGCGCTTCCGGGTGCTGGAGCCGGCCGGCGCGTCCGGTTCGGGCC
>JAEZMP010000550.1 GCA_023442215.1 Pseudomonadota bacterium | reverse complement strand
GTGCCGCACAGGAAGCCGCTGCGGTGGACATAGAGCGGCTGACCGGGTTCGACGGACACCTGCCGGATCTCGCCCGGGATCTTCGCCGCGAACGCGACCATCGCCGGCGACTGCCCGGCGGAGAACTCCGTCATGAACAGCCCGCCGCCGCCGAGGGCGCGGCCGAGGGCGCCGAACAGCCCACTCGCGCCGCCGGTCGCGGTCGTGGTGTTGAGCGAAATATCGCCCGCCATCCAGGAGAGCCTGTCCGGCTCGGCGATGATGCGCTCGCCGGGATCGAGCGTCAGTTCCAGAACCGGCAGCGTCGTTCCGATCGTCTTGGTCCGCACGGGCTTCCCCTTCCCTTGTCTCCGATCCGGCCTTTCCGGCTCGTGGCCTGCCCGTCGGGGATCAGGACCAGTCGAGCCCCGCATCCTTGTCGACCACCATCACGCCGTCCACCCAGACCCGCCGGACATTCGTCCGCGCGGCCCCGTAGACGATGCGCTGGAGCACGTCCTCCGGCTCGTCGAGGTCGGGCCAGAGCGTCAGGTCCGCATCGGGAACCGTGGTATCGATCACCATGGCATCGAACGCGAAGCCGGGCGCGATCACGCCGATCGGCAGGTCGAGCGCGATGCCGCCGCCGGCCGTTGCGAGCCAGAACGCGTCGGCGAAGTCGATCGCCGCCCCCGGCCGGCCGCGCCTGTCCGGGGCAATCCGCGCATCGACGCCGTCCGCCAGCATCCGCGATGCCGCTATCGCATGGCGGCAGGCCGAGAAGATCGAGGCGTCAGGTCCGCCGGAGATGTCGGTGCCGAGGCCGACATGAAGCTTCTTCTCAAGCGCCTGGGCCAACGGAAAGACCGCGTTGGAGAAATAGGCGTTCGAGAGCGGGCAGTGACCGATGCCCGCACCGCAGCCGCCGATAGCGTCCATGTCGTCGTCGCAGATGAAGTTCGAGTGCGCGAGGATCGTCCGTCGCCCCAAGAGGCCGAACGCCTCGAGGCTGCGGGTATCGGTGGCGCCGAGGCGGTGGCGCACGAAGTCGTGCTCCCAGTCGCTTTCCGAACAATGGGTCTGGACGTGCAGCCCGGTCTGGCGCGCGAGGCGGCCGAGTTCCTGCAGCGCTGTATCGGTGCAGGCCGGAATGAAGCGCGGCGTGATGACCGGCCGCACCCGCCCCTCCGGCCCGGCCAGCCGCTGGACGTGCTCGATGAACATCTCCGTCTCGGCGACGGCGATGGTGGCGGAGGCGTCGCGGTAATAGTCCGGGCAGAGTGCCGGATCGTCCATCACCACCTTGCCGACGAGCGCACGCTGGCCCTTGGAATGGCAGAGGTCGGCGAGAAGCTTGGTCGCGCCGAGGTGCACGCTGCCGAAATAGAGCGCCGTGGTGGTGCCGTTCGCCAGCAGCGCGTCCACCAGCCCGCCATAGGAGCGCGCCGCGAACTCCAGGTCGGCATAGCGCGCCTCGAGCGGAAACGTGCAGGTCGCAAGCCATTGTTCGAGCGGCAGATGCAGCGCCTTGCCGATCTGCGGCCACTGCGGCGCATGGACGTGAAGGTCCACCAGCCCCGGCAGCAGAAATTGCCCGGCGCGAAGCAGCGTGAGCCGTCCGGCGGCGGCCGCCGCCTCGATCGTCGCCTCCCGCGCCGGATCGTCGGCCTCGATCACCCGCTCGATGCGACCGTCCTCGCCGACCGTCACCACGGCATCCTCGAGGATCTCGATCACGCCGCGCTCGGGCGTGTGGATCACGGTGCCCGCGACCGCCAGCAGAGGCGGTTCGCCGGCAGCGGCGTCCGCTGCATTCGTCATTGGATCCGTCCCCCGCTGCCGACCACTTCCAGCGCCGCCGGGCTTGCATCCGCAGCCCGACCCGGCGCGCCGGTACCCCCGGCGTTACTTCGTCCGCGCGATCTGGAAACCGGCGAACGACTGGCTCACCGGCATCATCTCGATGGCATTGATGTTCATGTGCGGCGGAAGCGAGGCGACCCAGAGCAGCGTCTCGGCGATATCCACCGGCTGGATGGCGTTGGCGCCGCCATAGAGCGCGTCGTAGGCCGCCTGGTCGCCGCCGGTGCGCACCAGCGTGAACTCGCTCTCGCAGAGGCCCGGTTCGATGGAGGTGACGCGGACGCCTGTTCCCGCGAGATCGGACCTGAGGCCGAGCGAGAACTGGCGGACGAACGCCTTGGTGCCGCCGTAGACGTTGCCGCCGGTATAGGGATAGGTCGCCGCGACCGAACTCAGGTTGATGATGGCGCCCTTGCGCTCGATCAGCGTCGGCAGCAGGCGGTGGGTGATCGTCACCAGCCCGGTGACATTGGTCGCGATCATCGTGCGCCACTGGCCGAGATCGCTCTTCTGCGCCGGCGCGGTTCCGAGCGCGAGCCCGGCATTGTTGATCAGGAGATCGACACCCCTGAAGCCCTCGGGCAGCGAATCGATCGCGGCGTCGATCGCCGCCTCGTCCTGGATGTCGAAGGTTGCCGCGTGGACGTGCTCCGCCCCGCCGAGTTCCTCGACGAGGGTCGCGAGCCGGTCGGCCCGGCGCCCGGTCACGATGGCCTTCCAGCCGGCCGCCCGGAATTTCCGCGCCGTCGCGGCGCCGAAGCCTGCGGTGGCACCGGTGATGAGAACTGTTCCGGCCATGAGCTGCTTCTCCTCCAGATCATTTTCCGTGACTCGAATCTTCGGATCTAAATCCCCGGAGACGACGAAATCACCACACGCTCGCGTAAATCACACGCACTCATATATGCCACGGTCAAAACGGGAAGCCATATCTTCTCCGGAGCGATAATGCCGCTCTGGTACAGCGAGAATCACAGCTGCATCTTGTCTCCACGCTAAACCGACGGTAAGACGTCCGCATCAATCTGGCGAATTCTGGCTAGATTTATGTCACGTATTAAAAACTACAACACGACGACAAAAGATGCTTTTTAATTCAATAGAGTTCATATTATTTTTCCTCCCGATAACGATATTAATGACATGGCTCTCCTCAAGGTATTTGGGGAAAGCGTATGGGATAATAACGCTCATCGCATTTTCGGCTATATTCTATGGCTGGTGGAGCTGGCGCGCGCCGCCAATCATCGCAACGTCTATATGCTTCAATTATTCTATATCCTGGGGAATCTCTCGATCGAAGTCCAGTCGATCACGATATGTCCTGATGGTGCTGGGCGTGACGCTGAATGTGGCTGGCCTCGCCTAGTTCAAGTATTTCAATTTCGTTGCCTCCACCGCATACTCTGCATTGGGCTGGAATTTTTCCAACGCCAATATCACGCTTCCCTTAGCGATCTCCTTCTATACGTTTCAACAAATCGCTTTCATTATCAATACGTATCGTGGAGAAGTCGGGCGCGTATCTATAAGAAATTACGTTCTGTCCGTTCTTTTCTTTCCACATCTGATCGCAGGACCTCTCCTGCACTACAGAAACATCATCGGGCAGTTCCAGACAAA
>JAEZMP010000524.1 GCA_023442215.1 Pseudomonadota bacterium | reverse complement strand
TTCCGAACGACGATCTGGCCGCCGCCGCCGGTCTTGCGGTCGACGACGGCGTCCTGGTCGATGCCGGGCTCGCGACCGCCGATCCGCGCGTCTTCGCCATCGGCGACTGCGCGCGCCATCCGAGCCTTCATGCGACGGCTCCGGTGCGCATCGAATCCGTGCAGAACGCGGCGGATCAGGCCCGCCTCGTCGCCGCGCGGCTTGCCGGCAAGCCGACGGAGGCCTATGGCGCGGTGCCGTGGTTCTGGAGCCATCAGGGCGATCTCAAGCTGCAGATCGTCGGCCTCGCCCACGGCGCGGACGAGACGGTGCTGCGCGGCGCGCCGGAAGACGGCGCCTTCTCCGCGTTCCGCTACCGGGCGGGCAGGCTCGTGGCCGTGGAGAGCGTCGGGCGCCCGGCCGACCACATGGTGGCGCGCCGGCTGGTCGGGGGCGGGATCGCGCTTTCCCCGGCAGAGGCAGCGGACGAGGGCTTCGACCTCAAGGCCCACGCCATGCGCCCGCAGCCCGCCTGAGCGCAGCGGCTCGCTGTGCCAGAGGCCGCTGCAAGACAATCGTGTGTGGCAGCGTCCAGGCGTGTTGCGAGCGTCCAAGAATATTACAGCGCTTAAGGAGGCCGCCGCCGGATGGCGCGCGGCCTCGCCGTCCTTACAGCGACAGGTACCAGGTCTCGACGCCGCCGCCGTCCACGATCAGCATCTGGCCGGTCATGTAGGCCGCGTCTTCGCTGGCGAGATAGGTCACGGCGCGTGCGACCTCTGTGGGGGAGCCGGCGCGCTTCAGCGGCAGGCGCGCGACCTCGGTGGCAAGCGCCGGCTCGCGTTCCTCCCATCCGGTGTCCGGCTCGCGGATCGGACCCGGACTGACGCCGTTCACGCGGATGCCGTAGTCCGCCCATTCGAGCGCCATCTGCCGGGTCAGGCTGACGACCGCCGCCTTGGCCGGGCCGTAGGCACCCGCGCCGGGATAGGAGCGGTGGGCGGAGGCGCCGGCGATGTTGACGATCGCGCCCCGGCCCGCGGACTTCATGTGGCGCGCCGCGGCGACGCCCGCGAGGAACGCGCCCTTGGTGTTGACGCGGAACACCGCCTCCCAGTCCTCTTCAGCAAGCTCGAGCAGCGGCGCCTGCCGGCCGAGGCCGGCATTGTTGACGAGGATATCGAGGCCGCCGAAATCGGCGATCACCCGCGCCATCAGCGCTTCGGTGCCGGCGCGGTCGGTGACGTCGGCAAGGTAGGTGCGCACCGGCACGCCATGGGCCAATGCTGCGGCGGCCGTTTCCGCTGCGCCGGCGGCATCCGTGCCCGCGACCACGGCGACGGCCCCGCCTTCCCGAGCGATTTCTATGGCGATGGCCCGGCCGATGCCGCGCGCGGCGCCGGTGACCACGGCGACGCGGCCTGCAAGCCTTGCGCCGGCGGTCGAGGCGCTTTCGGGGGATGTCATCGCATGGGTTCCTTCTGGGCTCGGTCGGGTTCGGGGGCGCGAGGCGCGCTTGTCGCTTCGGTGCCGGGCAGGGTGACACCGGCGCGGGCGGCGATGTCCTGTGCGCAGATGAAGCCCCACGTCATGTTCGGGCCGATAGTGGTGCCGGCGCCGACGGCGCGGGTGCCGATGGGGTTCGCCATCGCCACGCCCGCGCAATAGAGCCCCTGGATCACCGTTCCATCGGGCCGCCTGACACGCCCGGCTTCGTCGGTGCGCGGGCCGCCCTTGGTGGCGAGGAAGGAGCGGTTGAACGGCATGGCGTAGAACGGCGCCCGGCGGATCGGTGCCAGCGCCGGTTCGCCGGTGGCGCGCTTCGGGTCTTCGGCCGAACGGACTCCGCGGCCGAAATCGGCGTCGTGACCGGCCGCGCAGAACCCGTTGAACCGCGCAACCGTCGCGGCGAGCGTCGGCGCGGGGAGGCGGATCAGGTCCGCCAGTGCCTCGATCGTCGGCGCGCGCACCAGCCAGCGGGGATCGTGCCGGGCGTAGAGGCGCACGATGGGCGCCTTGCGCAGGAAGTCGGAATCGGTGATCAGCCACGCCGGCAGGTGCAGCGGCAGTCCCGTCACCGGATCGCGGCGGTCGACGATCTCGCCGATATTGAAGGCGAACTCGTCGGCGAAGCGATGGCCGTTTCTGTCCACCAGGATGGCGTTGGCCTCGCGGTGGAAGAACAGGCCGAGGCCGTGCAGCCGGCCGTCGTAGCGCGTCGGCATCGCCGGGTTGACGTTGCCCTGATCCATGTGGGCCAGCGCCGCGCCGGCGGCGGCGGCCATGCGGTGGCCATCGCCCTCGTTGCCCCGCGGGCTGGCGATATAGTCCCACGGACCCGGAAAATGCCGCTCGCGCAGCGTCGGGTCCCATTCGAAGCCGCCGCTCGCGATCACGATGCCCTTGCCGGCCTGGAGATGATGGACGCGGCCATCCTGCTCGTAGACCACGCCCGTCACGGCGCCGGTCGCGGGGTCGGTCGCCAGCTCCCGGGCGCGGGCCGAGAGTTCGATGCGGGCGCCGGCATCAAGCGCGCCGCGCAGAAGGCCGACGATCAGTGCCGCACCCTTGGCGCGCTGTCCGGTCAGCCAGCGCCACGCCAGCACCGGCGCCATCTTCAGGCCCGCCCGGATCGGGTGGTGATAGACGTCGAGAGCGTGGACTTCCTGATAGGTGTAGATCTGCGGCAGGGTCGAGGGTCGCAGCTTGCGGGCGAGCGGGCCGAGCAGGGCGCGCCGCAGCGGCAGCGGTGACACCATCCGGCCGCGGGCCCGGGCACCGGGAAGATCGAGGCGGGGATCGGGATCGTCGGCGAGCGCGAACCGCAGCGGCGAACGCGCCTCGACGAACGCGAGCATCGCCGGTGCGGCGGCGACGGCACTTCGCCACAGCGCGTCTTCCGTCTCCTGCCAGCCGGGCGGGGCAGCGGCGCGGATATAGGCGAGCGCGTCCTCCGGACTGTCGTCGATGCCCGCCGCCCGGGCGTGATGGTTGGCGGGAATCCACGTTCCCGCCCCGGACATGGCGCTCGTGCCGCCGATCCGGTCGGTCTTCTCCAGGATGACCGTCTTCAGCCCGGCGACGGCGGTCGCGAGCGCGGCGGTCAGCGCCGCCGAACCGGAACCGATGACCACGACGTCGCAGCTTTCCACCGGCAGTTCCGCAGTGTCGTCGATGTTGCCGGATGGAGGCATTTGAGGCATGGCGCGCCCTTGCGCGGTCGGAGAGAGCATACTCGGGCGCGTCATCGTCCCGGCCGCTACATGTCTGCGAAGGTCCGTGCGCCGTGTGATCTGCGGGGCCGAGACCGCGGAAACTGCCTAGAGTGCCAGCACCACGGGGAAGGACGGGCAATCGACCGGTGCGCCGTCCGGCGGCGCGTCTTCGGGCGGCGGCGGCGACATCGGCCCATTGCGGCGCATGAAGCGCGCGTCGTCGCCCGTCCACCGCGCCGAAAGCACCCGGCGCCGGGCGCTCTGCGAGCTGTTACCCTCGGCGCCATGAAGCGTCAGCCCGTGGAAGGCGACGATATCGCCCGGCTCAACCGCCCACGACAGGATCGGAAATGCTGCCGGATCGGCATCGATATCCGGCAGCAGATCCCACGCCGGATCGTCGCCCTCGCGCAGGGCTCCGGTCGCGAAGTGCCGGGGGCGGTACCAGCGGCCCGCCGCGTGGGAACCACGCACGAAACGCAGGCTGCGCTCGAGCGGAACCGGGTCGACCGCAATCCACATCGTCAGGAAATCCCGGCCGTCGATAGGGCTGTAGGGCTGGTCCTGGTGCCAGAGAGTGGCCTTGTCGGTGTTCGGCTCCTTCACGAGGATGTGGTCCTGAAGGAAGTTGATCTTGCGGGAGCCGAGCAGGGTCGCGGCGATCCCGGCCGCCGGCGAGTGCCACACGAACTCGGACAGAGCCGGGATGCGGCGCCAGTTGTTGGCGTCCTGAAAGAACCCGCGGCGTGCGTCAGCGAATTTCGCGCTGTCGCCGGGACTGTCGAGCACCGCGGCGATCGCGGCCTCGATCGTCGCGATCCATTCCGGGGAAAGGGCACCTTTCAGGCAGACCGCGCCGTCCCGGCGGAAATCGGCGATTTCCGCGGCTGTCGGAAGCCGCGCGGCTGGGCCTTCGTCGATCTGCGATGTGGGGTCACCGAATGCAGACATGGTCAGCCTTTCCCTGGGGCAGGCGCGGATCCGCGATGTAATTGAATGTTCGATCTAATGACGAAGATAGGTCCCGCGGCCGAAGCGCGTCAAGCAGGGAGCCTGATCCCCGGACCGTCTCGGGCATTGCCGCCTTTGAATGCCTTCAAACTGCGCACTTTTTGCCCGCGATCAAGGAAGCGGCATCATCTTGCGGAGAGTCTGCGACACCTTGGTCATCTGTCCTCACTATCATTCTGAATAATATAGATATTTTCACTTCATCAGCACGCTCACCCCTACGCCCGGGGAGAGGGCGCGCCGCGCCGCGATTTGGCTGTACTCATCGTAAAGAGCAACCAAATGACGGTACCCGGCACCTGCGCGCGGAAAATGTAACCATTCCAATGCGCATTTCAGCGGCACAACGGTTGGAGTTCGGGCCTCGGGACGTGCGCGCCTCAAATTAATTGAACGTTCGCTTGAAAAATTCGATTTGGCATGTCGCTTGCAAAACTGACGGCGCACCTTCGCACCGAGGTTATCGTGCTCCATCGGCGCCGCCAGAGCGCTGTGGCGCGGACATTCATCCAGAAACGGGAGTTCACCCCCGATGCGCCTGAAACGACTGTGTCAGATGCTCTTCCTGCTGGCCGGCCTCGCGCCGCTGGCAGCCGGCTCCGCCCGCGCGGAGACCGATATCCCCACGCTTAAAATGGACCCGGCGCTTCACGAGATGCTGCCGGAGGCGATCAAGAAGAGCGGCGAACTGACGGTCGCCACGGACGCGCATTATCCGCCCTGCGAATATTTCGCCGAGGACGGCAAGACCATCATCGGCTTCGAGCCGGATGTGTGGAACGCGATGGCCCAGAAGCTCGGCATCAAGGTGAAGCCGTCGTCGATCGACTTCTCCGGCATCATCCCGGGCGTGCAGAGCGGCCGCTACAACGCCTCCTTCGCCTGCCTTTCGGACCGGCTGGAGCGTGAGAAGACCGTCACCTTCATCGATTTCTGGTATGGCGCGGCCGCGATCTACGCGCCGGAGGCCAACAAGGCGATCACCGAAGACCCGCTGACCCTGTGCGGCCTGAAGACCGCGGTGCAGGTCGGCATCGATTTCGGCGACATGGTGCGTGACATCTTCTCCAAGCACTGCGTCGCCAACGGCAAGCCGCCCATCGAGGTGTCCGAGTTCCCGTCGGCGTCGCAGGTCCTGCTCGCCCTCTATGCCGGGCGCATCGACTTCGCCCTCAGCGATGCGGCTGCGGTGGACGACATCCAGAAGAAGGCGACGCAGCCGATCAAGGTGATCGAGAGCCCGCTGCTGCCGAAGATCTATCTCGGCGCCATCGTCGAGAAGTCGAACACCCAGCTTGCCGATGCGCTGTTCGCCGCGCTGAAGGCCGTCTACGCGGAAGGCGTGTACGACAAGATCGTCGACAAGTGGAATTTGCATCTGCTGAAGCTCGACGAGCCCGGCATCAATCTTGCGTCCACTCGTCCGATCGAGACCCCCAAGCCCTGACCGGCTTGACCGACGAGGCGGGCCGGCCATCAGGGCCGGTCCACCACCCCCGGGAAGGCAGCCCGCGCGAGACGGCCCCGGCCGCAAGGATCGCCGCGACGATGCCCGG
>JAEZMP010000511.1 GCA_023442215.1 Pseudomonadota bacterium | reverse complement strand
CGACCGCGCGGCACCCGCTTCCAGACCGGGTGCCGCGCCCTCTCTTCCGGCGCCGCGCCCCGGCGCGACCGGGGAGCCGTGACCAATCGAAGGTGAGACATGCCCAGGAAACAGGATCGCCGCTTGCGGGTCGGGGTGCTCGGTTGCGGGCCGATCGCCCAGGCGGCCCATTTCGAAAGCTGCACCAAGGCCGCGAACGCCGATCTCTATGCCATCTGCGACGTGGCCGACGACCTTCGCGAGCGGATGGCGGCGACCCACGCGCCCGAGCGCAGCTACGCCGACTATGACGCCATGCTGGCCGATCCGGACGTCGAGGCGGTGATCGTCGCCACCTCCGACGCCTTCCACGTGCCGGCCGCGGTTCGTGCGCTCGAAGCCGGCAAGCACGTGCTGTGCGAGAAGCCGCTCGGCGTGACGGTGGAAGAGGTCGAGGCGCTGAAGCAGGCCGTCGCCGCCTCCGGCAAGGTTCTGCAGGTCGGCCACATGAAGCGGTTCGATCCCGGCCTCGAAGCCGCCAAGGCGTTCATCGACGACGGCATGGGCCAGATGATGGCCCTGAAGGCGTGGTACTGCGATTCCACCCACCGCTATCCCATGACCGACGCGGTGCAGCCGCTGATGGTGACGAGCGCCCGCGTCCGCAAGCCGGCCGGGGACCCCAAGGCCGACAAGCGGCGCTATTTCATGCTCGCCCACGGCTGCCACCTGATCGATACCGCGCGCTATTTCGGCGGCGACATCGTGGAGGTCTCCGCCCGGCTCAGCGAGCGCTACGGCGCCTATTGCTGGTTCGTCGACGTGACGTTCGCCAACGGAACCCTCGGCCACCTCGACCTCACGGTCGCCGTACGCATGGACTGGCATGAGGGCTTCCAGATCTACGGCGAGTTCGGCAGCATCATCGGCAAGACCTTCAACCCCTGGTACTTCAAGACCAGCGAGGTCGACATCTTCGACGAGCGCGAGGGCGCCTCGCGCCGGGTGCTCGGCGCCGACGGCCATTTCTACCGCCGCCAGGTGGAGGGCTTCGCCTCCGTCATTCTCGACGGCGCGCCGATGCGCGGCGCCGACATCGACGACGGCATCGCCAGCGTGCGGGCGATGGTGGCGATCGCCCGCTCGGCGGAGAGCGGCCGGCCGGTCCGGCTCGCGGACGTGACGGGAGGGCTCTGATGCAGCTCGGCATCTTCGCCAAGACCTTCCCGGGAACGGATGCCGCGACGGTGCTCGCGGCCGTGCGGCGGGCGGGCTACGCGACGACCCAGTTCAACATGGCCTGCCTCGGCCTGCCGGCGATGCCGGATGCCATCGCGCCCGATGTCGCCGCCTCCGTCGCGACGGCGGCGCGGGCCGAGGGCATCGGCCTCTGTGCCGTCTCCGGCACCTACAACATGATCCATCCCGATCCGGCGGTCCGCGCCCGGGGCCTCGCCCGGCTCGAGGTGCTCGCGGCCTCCTGCGCCGCGCTGGGCGCGCCGCTCGTCACGCTGTGCACCGGCACCCGCGACCCGGACGACCAGTGGCGCGCCCATCCCGGCAACGACGCACCCGATGCCTGGGCGGACCTGCGCGCCGAGATGGACAAGGCCGCGGCGATCGCCGAGGCCCACGGCATCGATCTCGGCATCGAGCCGGAACTCGCCAACGTCGTCAATTCGGCGGTGAAGGCCCGCCGGCTGATCGACGAGACCGGCTCGAAGCGGCTGCGCATCGTGCTCGACCCGGCCAACCTGTTCGAGGCCGCGCCGCTCGCCGAACAGCACCGCGTGGTCGCCGGCGCCATCGACCTTCTGGCCGACCGCATTTCCATGGGCCACGCCAAGGACCGCACGGCCGACGGCGCCTTCGCCACCGCCGGCACCGGCGTGCTCGATTATCCGTTCTATCTCCGCCGCCTGAAGGCCGCCGGGTTCGACGGCCCGCTCCTCACCCACGGCCTCGAAGCCGGGGAGGCGGCGGGTGTCGCGGCCTTCCTCAACCGCGCGCTGGAGGCGGCATCGTGACCGCGCGCGTGTTCCACCGCGACGGCCTCGCGCTGAAGCTCTACGACAGCGGCGGCGACGGCCCGGCGGTGGTGATGCAGCACGGCCTCTGCGGCGCCGAGGGGCAGATCGCAGAACTCGTCCCGGCCGATTTCGCCGCCCGCCTCGGCATCCGGCGGCTCACCCTCGAATGCCGCGGCCACGGCGGTTCCGAGCCCGGCGATCCGGCGGCGTTCTCGATCGCCACCTTCGCCGACGATCTCGCTGCGGCGCTCGACGCGCTGTCGGTCCGCGGCGCGATCCTCGGCGGTGTCTCGATGGGCGCGGCCATCGCCTCGCGGCTCGCGGTGCGGCGGCCTGATCTCGTCTCCGGGCTGGTGCTGGTGCGGCCGGCATGGGTGTCGGCCTCCGCGCCGGACAACATGGCGCCGAACCTCGAGGTCGGCCGCCTTCTCGCCGCCCACCCGCCCAGGGAGGCCCGCGCGCTGTTCGAGGCCTCGCCGCGCGCCCGCCGGCTCGCCACGGAGGCGCCCGATAACCTCGCCTCGCTCGCCGGCTTCTTCTCCCGCGAGCCGCTCGCGGTCACGGCGGCGCTGCTGACCGCGATCTCGCTCGACGGGCCGGGAATTTCCGAGCGGGAGATCGCGGCCATCGCGGTGCCGGCGCTCGTCATCGGCCATGATCTCGACGTGGTGCATCCGTTCGCCCATGCCGAGCGCCTCGCCGGGCTCATCCCCGGCGCGCGGCTCACGCGGATCACGCCGAAGGGCATCGACAAGGCGGCCTATGTCGCCGATTTCGGCCGCGCGTTCGAGACGTTCCTCGCCGGGCTCCCCGCCGGCTCGCCACCAGCCACGCCGTCCGCGTCCAGCAACAACGGAATCTGATCCCGATGAATCCCACCGTCTCCGCCCGCCTGTCGGGGCTGCCGAAGGAGCGCCTCCTCGCCGAGTTCTCGATGTGGTCGGCCGATCTCCTGCGTCTGGCCGACGATCTCGACCGCACCGGCGCAGTCGCGGACATCTATCACATCGATGTCGCCGACGGTCATTTCGCGCCGGCGCTGCTGTTCTTCCCCGATCAGGTCGCGCGGATGCGGCAGGCGACCGACCGGCCGCTGCATGTGCACCTGATGGTGAAGGACGAGGTGCTGATCGAGCAGATCCGGCAATTCGCCGAGGCCGGTGCCGACATCATCTCGATCCACCTCGAGAACGGGACCGTGATCGACGAGGCGCTGGCGCTCATCGCCGAGCTCGGTCTGATGGCCGGCATCGTGCTCAAGGTCGATACCCCGGTCGCGGGCGTCGCGCCCTATCTCCCCCGCATCGGCTTCCTCACCCTGCTCGGCACTGCCATCGGCGTGAAGGGCCAGGGGCTCGATCCGGCCGCCGCCGCCCGGCTGCAGGAGGCGCGCGCGCTGATCGCCGGGGCGGGCCTCTCCGGCGGGATCGTGCTGGCCGCCGATGGCGGCATCCGCGAGCACACCGTTCCGCTGCTGCGCGCCGCCGGCGCCGAGACGGTGGTGATGGGCTCGCTCGCCTTCGGCGCACCCGATCTCGCCGAACGCATCGCCTGGGTTCACGGCCTGCCCGCGCCGGAGGCGCCGGTCTCGTGACGCGGGCCGCCGTCGGCATCGATCTCGGCGGCACCGAGCTTCGCGCGGCGGTGGTGGACGAGAGCGGGCGCGTGCTCTCCCGCGCCCAGACCAAGACGGACGCCGGCGGCGGGCCCGCCGCCGTGATCGCGCAGATGGCGGCGCTTTTCGCCGACGTCCGCGACGCGGTGCCGGGCGTCACCCCGGTCGGGATCGGCGTCGGCTCGCCGGGCCCGCTCGACGCCGAGGCCGGCATCGTGATCGGGCCGCCGACGCTGCTCGGCTGGCGCGACGTGCCGCTGCGCGACCTGCTCGCGGAGCGTCTCGGCCTTCCGGTGCGCCTCGACAATGACGGCCATGCCGCCGTGCTCGGCGAATGGCGGTTCGGGGCCGGGCGCGGGCTGTCGAGCTTCGTCTACATCACCGTTTCCACCGGCATCGGCGGCGGCATCGTGGTCGACGGCCACCTGCTGCGTGGGCGGCGCGGCATGGCCGCCCATGTCGGCCACATGATCGTGGAGGCCGGCAGCGACGTGGTGTGCTCGTGCGGCAATCCCGGTTGCTGGGAGGCGCTCGCTTCCGGCTCGGCGCTCGACCGCGCGGGCCGGGCGGCGGCCGCGCGCGAACCCGGCGGCACCATCGCCCGCATCGCTGCCGGAAACCCCGTCACCGCGCGGCATGTCATGGCGGCGGCGCGCGAAGGCGACGACACCGCGCTCGCCCTCGTCGGGCGGGAAGGCCGCTATCTCGGTGCCGGCATCGTCAGCCTGCTGCACCTGTTCTCGCCGGAGCGGGTGGTGATCGGCGGCGGGCTTTCGAACGGGCTCGACCTCCTGGCCGCGCCGATCCGGGCGACCATCGCGGCGCGTGCCATGCCGGCCTTCCGCGACGTGCCGGTGGGGCCGAGCGCGCTCGGCCTCGATGTCGGGCTGATCGGCGCGGCGGCGCTGGCGTTGTGAGGCGCGGTGCGGCGGCAGGCGGCGTCAGAGCGCGTCCAGCACGGCCTCGGCGGTGCGGGCATCGGTGACGAGCGCGTTGATGTATCCGCCCCGGGCGGCGCCGATGATGGCCGGCACCTTCTGCTGCGAGACGGCGATGCCGACCACGAGCGGGGTGCGGCGGAGCTGGTCGGGCGACACCGCGATCAGCCGCGGCGCGCCGTGCCAGAAGATCGCCGTGCCGTCGGCCGCATAGAAGTTCTGCAGCACGTCGCCGGCGGCGTGGGCGAGTTCGTCGGCCTCCGGCGTGCCGGCGGTGCCGCCCTGGGCGAGATCGACCGCGTGGGGCAGGCCGATGCCGACCACCGCCGCGTCCAGCCGGTCCCACAGCCCGACGACGTCGCGGATGCCGGGATCGTCGAGGAACGCCGCGCGGGATTCGGCCGCCGGCAGGTAGGGCGCATGGATGAAGCGCGGCTGGCCGCCCATCTCCTGGGCGGCGAGGCGCACGAACTCGTTGATCTGGAAGTGCCGGGCGGGCTGCTGCATGCCGCCCATCGCCGCCACGGTGACGATGCCGGGAAGCCGGGGCAGGCCGGCCTGCAGCACCTCCCAGAGCGTGCGCCCCCAGCCGACCGCCAGCACCGAGCCCTGCCCGAGGCCGGCCTCCGCCAGAAGGCCGCCGACGGGGGCTGCCAGCGCCGCCAAACCGCCGGCATCAGGCGCGTCGACCACGGCGACCTTCTTCAGCCCCAGCCGCTCGCCGATCATCCGGCCGAGCGCGTCCGGAGCGACGACGTCTCGGATCTCGATGCGCACGATGCCGTCCTCCCGCGCGCGCTTCAGAAGGCGCGAGATTGTGGCGGCGGACACGCCGAGCCGGCGCGCGATCTCCACCTGCGAGAGATCGGCCTCGTAGTGCAGCTTGGCGACCGTGTGGATCAGGGTGCGCGAGGCGGCCGGTTCGGCGACGCCCGGCTTTCCTGCGTCCGCGGCCGGTCCGGCGGAGGAAGAAGGCATGTTGCAATTCCTTTCAGAATGATATTACATCATTCTCACGAACGCGGAAGACGTTCGCCAAACGAAACCGTTCGCGCCGCCGCCAGGGCCGCGCGCCGGCATCCCACCCCCGCTGCTGCACGCTGCACGGCACGGGCGGGATGCCCCATCACCGGACTTGATCCATGGCCAAGATGACGACGGCGGAATTCCGCGGCTACCAGCAAATCTGCAATCGCGACGGCATGATGATGGTCATCGCCTGCGACCAGCGCGGCGGGATGCGCCAGCTTCTGGCCACCGATCCGGCCGAGCAGGCGAAGATCGGCGAGGATATCCTCGGCGACACCAAGTGCGATATCGCCGCCTATCTCGCAAGCGAGGCGTCCGCGGTGCTGCTCGATCCGGTCTGCGCGGTGCCGCGGGTGGTTGATGACGGCGTGCTCGCCCGCGATGTCGGCCTGATCATCGGCCTCGACGCCTCCGGCTTCGACGTCGCCGGTCCGGGATACCGCCTCTCGCGCCTGGTGCCGGGCATCGACGCCCGCCGCGTGCGCGCGCTCGGCGGCACCGGCGGCAAGATCATGGTCTATCTGCGCCCCGACGCCCCCGACGAGGCGAACGCCCACAACATCGCGATCCTGAAGAGCTGCATCGAGGACTTCGCCCGCGAGGACCTGTTGCTCGTCGTCGAGTTCCTGACCTACCGCCTCGAGGGCGAAAGCGCCGAGGACTATGCCGCCGCGGTGCCGAACCTCGTGGTCGAGGGCACCCGCATCTCGCTCGAATGCGGGGCCAAGGTGCTGAAGATCCCCTATCCGGGCACGCCTGAGGCCTGCGCCGCCATCACCCGGCTGTCCGGCGAGGTGCCGTGGGCGGTGCTGTCGGCCGGCGTCGACCACGCCACCTTCCTCGGCCAGGTGGAGACCGCGATGGCGAACGGCGCCTCCGGCGTGATCGCCGGCCGCGCGCTGTGGAAGGACTGCATCTCGCTCGACCGCGCGGTGACGCGCGAGCGGCTCACGACCGTCGCGGTGCCGCGCCTGCGGGAAATCCAGGCCGTGCTGGCGCGCCACCGCCGCGAGACCGCCAAAGCGGCGTGAGAACGGCCGCGCGAAAGAACGGGCCGCGGATGAAGACGGCCGCACCGGATGCGGCCGGGTGACGAAGGCTTCGTGATGGTCCCCATGCCGGCGGCAACGACCGCCGGCGGGCGACGGGTGAGGAAACCATGGCGAGACGGGCGAATCACGGCCGGCCGAGCGGTCGCCTCGACGGCGATCCCGGACCGGACGAAGCGGCGGCGATCGGGGTCGATATCGGCGGCACCAATCTGCGCGCGGCGCGGATTTCGAGCCGCGGCGAGATTCTGGAGCGGCTGTCCGAGCGCATCGTGCGCGATGCCGACACGGTGGTCGAGCGCATCGCGTCGCTCGTCTCCCGGCTGGATCGGCCGGGCGTGCGCGCCATCGGCATCGGCGTGCCCGGGCGGGTCGATGCCGGCCGGCGGCAGGTCTTGTCCGGCGGCTATCTCGACCTCTCCGGCGCGGCGCTGGCCGAGCGCATCGATGCCGCGTCCGGCAAGCCGGTGGTCATCGACAACGACTGCAACATGGCCCTGATCGGCGAGATCGCGGTCGGCGCCGGCGTCGGCCGCGAGAACGTCGTCATGTTCACCATCGGCACCGGCATCGGCGGGGCGGCCGTGGAGGAGGGCCGCGTCGTGCGCGGCCGGCGCTCCGCGGGCCAGCTCGGCCACATCACCGTCAACTTTGCCGGCGAGCCCTGCGCCTGCGGCCGCCACGGCTGCGTGGAGACCACCAGTTCCGGCACCGCGCTCGGCCGCTCCGTCGCCGCGGCCGGCCTGCCGCCGGGCACGGACGCCGACGGCCTGTTCGCGCTCGCCGCCGGCGGCAATGCCGTCGCCGCGGGCGTGCTGGAGCGCTGGGCGGCGCCGCTGCGCGCCGCCATCGACAGCATGGTGGCGACCTTCGATCCCGATCTCGTGCTGCTCGGCGGCGGTCTCGGCCATGCGGCCTATCGCGCGGTCTCGGCCCTGCCGCCGCCGTCCGAATGGTATCGCTGCCCGGTCGAGCCGGCGGCGCTCGGCGACGACGCGGGCGTGATCGGCGCCGGTGTGTCCGCCCTGGTCGAAACCTATTCCAGCACGCTGAAGCGCGCTTCCAGGGCCGGGCGCGCGCCGCTCGATGCCGAAACGCCGTTCGGCTAGGATGCCGGCATGAAGCGAGCCGTCCTCGTCAATGGCGTGCCTGCCTGCGGCAAGAGCACCGTCGCCCGTGCCATATCGGCGCGGACGGGCTGGTTCCTGCTGACGCTCGACACCGTCAAGGAACCGTTCTTCGACCATCTCGGCCTCGGCGACCGCGAGTTCAACCGGGCGCTCGGCCGCGCCAGCTATCAGGCGATCTGGTCGCTCGTGCGCGACGCCCCGGACGGCACCGACGTCGTCGTCGACGCCTGGTTCGGCTTCCAGCCCAAGGCCGTGCTCGAAGGCCATCTCGCCCGCGCCGGTGTCGAGCGGACGGCGGAGATCTGGTGCCACGCGCCGCCGGAAGTGCTGGCGGAGCGCTATTCGGCGCGCCTCGACGAGCGGCATCCCGGTCACCCCGGCGCCGCGTTCGTGCCGGAACTGATCGAACTCGCCCGCCGCGCCGCGCCGGTGGACCGCGGCCCCCGGTTCGATCTCGACACCACCGTGCCGACCGACATGGACGCGGTGATGGCCTTCGTCCATCGCACCTTCGCCGACTGAAGCATCGGCGGATTTCCGGGCGGCGGCCGATTCCCTTCGGTGCCGAAAGGCTCTAGACCATATCCCGTGCGGATCGCGGCGATCCGGACGACAAGGTCATGTTCCATCTCCTGAATCCGGGGCCGTTTTCCCGATCGGACGCCTCCCTCCGATCGGACCGCGCGCCGGGTCCACGGGAAGCAACCGCCTGGATACCGCTCCGATGACGATCCTGTTCTGCGCCACCGGCTGGTCGAACGAGCTGTGGAGCGACGCGCTCGCCCGCTATCTGCCCGGCCGCGATATCCGCATCCACGGCCGCGACGATTACGACCCGGCGTCGGTGCGCCATGCGCTGGTCTGGCGCCAGCCGCACGGGCTGTTCCGGCCGATGACCCATCTCGAGCATGTGTTCGTGCTCGGCGCCGGGGTCGACAAGGTCATGTCCGATCCCGACCTGCCGCCGTGCCCGATCGCGCGGGTGGTCGATCCCGATCTGACCATGCGCATGACCGAGTGGGTCACCCTGCAGGTGCTCGCCCATCACCGGCGCTTCCGCACCCATCTCGCCCAGCAGGCCGAGCATCGCTGGCATCAGGCCCAGCAGTGGCCGGCATCCGCCGTGCGGGTCGGCATCATGGGCTTCGGCCATCTCGGCCGCGATGCCGCCGGGGTTCTGGCGCGGCTTGGCTTCCGCGTCGCCGGCTGGAGCCGCACGGCGCATGCCGTGCGGGGCGTCGAGACCTTCTCGGGCGAGGATGGGCTCGCCCCCTTCCTCGCCCGCACCGACATCCTCGTGGTGCTGCTGCCGCTGACGCCGGAGACGCAGGGCGTCCTCGACCGAAACCTCTTCGCCGGCCTCGCCCGGGACGGCGTGTTCGGCGGGCCGATCCTGATCAATGCCGGTCGTGGCGGCCTGCAGGTCGAAGCCGACATCATCGCCGCCCTCGACGACGGCACCCTCGCCGCCGCCACGCTCGACGTGTTCGAGACCGAGCCGCTGCCGGCCTCCAGCCCGCTCTGGGCGCACCCGAAGATCACCATTACCCCGCACAACGCCGCCGACAGCGACGCCGATACCATCTCGCGGCTCGTCGCCAGCCAGATCGAGCGCGTGGAAGCGGGCCTGCCGGCCGACCACCTGGTGGATCGTACGCTCGGCTACTGACAAGGGCGGCTACTGACAAGGGCGGCTACTGACACGGGGGTTACTGACACGGGCGGCACTGACACCGGCGCGTCGCGCGGCCGCTTTACAACCGGGCGCCTTGCAGCGCACCCTCTTGCGGCGCACCCTGACGCGGCCCGTCCTCCGCCGGGCTTCGCCGTCCCGCCAGACCGCCCGGAACACGCCCATGACCGATGCCTCCTATCCCCGCGATCTCCTCGGCTACGGCCGCAATCCGCCCCATGCCGACTGGCCGGGCGGCGCGCGGATCGCGGTGCAGTTCGTGCTGAACTACGAGGAAGGCGGCGAGAACTGCATCCTCCACGGCGACGCGGCCTCGGAGGCGTTCCTGTCGGAGATCGTCGGCGCCCAGCCCTGGCCGGGGCAGCGCCACATGAACATGGAATCGATCTACGAATACGGCTCCCGCGCCGGCTTCTGGCGGCTGTGGCGGCTGTTCACCGGCCGCAACGTGCCGGTCACCGTCTACGGCGTCGCGACCGCGATGGCGCGCAATCCCGACGCGGTCGCCGCCATGAAGGAAGCGGACTGGGAGATCGCCTCCCACGGCCTGAAGTGGATCGAATACAAGGACTTCACCGAGGAGGAGGAACGCCGCCACATGGCGGAGGCGATCCGCATCCACACCGAGGTGACGGGCGAGCGCCCGCTCGGCTGGTACACCGGGCGCGCCTCGATCCATTCGACCGCGCTGGCGGCGGAGGAGGGCGGCTTCCTCTATTCCTCCGACGCCTATGCCGACGATCTGCCCTACTGGATCGAGGGACCGAAGGGGCCGCACCTCATCATCCCCTACACGCTCGATTCCAACGACATGCGCTTCGCCACGCCCCAGGGCTTCAACACCGGCGACCATTTCTTCCACTATCTGCGCGATGCGTTCGACACGCTCTATGCCGAGGGCGGCAGCGCGCCGAAGATGCTGAACATCGGCCTGCACTGCCGGCTGGTCGGCCGGCCGGGCCGCATCGCCGGCCTCGCCCGCTTCCTCGATTACGTGCTCGGTCACGAGAAGGTGTGGGTCGCCCGGCGCATCGACATCGCGCGCCACTGGCGCGAGCGCCATCCGCCGGCCTGATGCGGTCTCCTGCCATGCCGTTTCCCGTTGTTCCCGGCGACCGTCGCCGCCCGCCCGGGCGCCGCAGGCTTGCCCTGGGCCTGACGCTCGCGCTGGCGCTTGCTTCCGGCCTCGTCTGGGGCGGCGCCCCGGCCGTCGCGCAGGACGGGGCCGATGCCGGTGCCGCCGACGGCAGCGCCGAGG
>JAEZMP010000501.1 GCA_023442215.1 Pseudomonadota bacterium | reverse complement strand
GCTCGCTTGGGCGCATTGCTCGGTGCTTGCCGTGCGCCCGGCAAAGGCCCATGTTTCGCGTGGCCCACCGGACCGGCGGATGGCATCCCAGCCCTTCCCGCCAGCCAGAAAAATTCCGAAGGAAGATCGATCATGGCGCCTCTGCCGACCATTGCCTTTGCCACGCCGTCCCTGCCCGCGAAGGGAACCGCGGTGGTGTTGACGGACGATAGCGGCACGTTCGGCGGCATTGCGGCGGAGCTCGACCGGCTTTCGGGCGGAGCGCTCGGCAAGGCGCTGGCGGCGGCGCAGTTCAAGCCGTCGCGCTTTGCGGCGCTCGATGTCCTGACGCCCGCCGGGCTGTCGGTGGACCGGGTCCTGATCGTGTCGATCGGCGCGGCCGATGCCGCCGAACTCGACTGGCTGCGCCTGGGCGGCACCCTCATGGGCAAGGTTGGAGAGACGAAGGCGACGGACGTGACCGTGCTCGCGGATGCGGCGGGCGGGACGGCGGTCTCTCCCGCCCAGGCGGCCGACATCGCCTTCGGACTATTGCTGCGGGCCTACAATTTCGACCGCTACAAGTCGCGCCGGGCCGAGGATGCGGCGGCGCCGGAGCGCTCGGTCGTCGTCGCGGCGGCCGATGCAGCGGCAGCGGAGGCGGCATGGTCGGTGCGCAAGCCGGTCGCCGACGGCGTCGTGCTCGCGCGCGATCTCGTCAACGAGCCGGCGAACGTCCTCGGGACGGAGGAATTCGCCTCGCGGGTGTCAGACCTCGCGGCGCTCGGCCTTTCGGTCGAGGTTCTCGGCGAGACGGAAATGCGTCAGGAGCGCATGTGGGCCCTGCTCGGGGTCGCCCAGGGTTCGCGGCGGCCGCCGCGTCTCGTGATCCTGAAGTGGGAAGGCGGCCCGGTCGGCGAGGCGCCGCTGCTGTTCGTCGGCAAGGGCGTGGTGTTCGATTCGGGCGGCATCTCCATCAAGCCGGCGGCCAGCATGGAGGACATGAAGGGCGACATGGGCGGCGCGGCGGCCGTGACCGGCCTGATGGCCGCGCTTGCCGGCCGCAAGGCGAAGGTGAACGCCGTCGGCGTCCTCGGCCTCGTCGAGAACATGCCGGACGGCAACGCCCAGCGGCCGGGCGATATCGTCACCGCGCGGTCCGGCACCACCATCGAGGTCATCAACACCGACGCGGAAGGCCGGCTCGTGCTGGCCGATGCGCTGCATTACGCCATCGAGCGCTTCAAGCCGAAGTTCGCCATCGACCTCGCCACCCTGACCGGGGCGATCATGGTCGCGCTCGGCAGCCATCACGCCGGCCTGTTCGCGACCGACGACGCTCTGGCGGATGCGCTCTCGAAGGCCGGGGCCGAGACGGGCGAGCGCGTCTGGCGGATGCCGCTCGGCGCCGACTACGACAAGATGATCGAATCGAAGTTCGCCGACATCAAGAACACCGGCGGGCGTTATGGCGGCTCCATCACCGCCGCCCAGTTCCTCAAGCGATTCGTCGGCAACACGCCCTGGGTTCATCTCGACATCGCCGGCACCGCGCTCGGCTCGCCAGCGACCGAGATCAACCGCTCGTGGAGCTCCGGCTGGGGCGTGCGCCTGCTCGACCGGCTCGTCGCCGATTCCTACGAGGCCAAGTAGACGCACCGTCGGTCCACGGTGGTGAAGGATCGGGCATGACCGAAGTGCTGTTCTATCATCTGGAGCGGCAGAGCCTCGAGGCGGTGCTGCCGACGCTCGTCGAGAAGTGCCTGGAACGGTCGTGGCGCGTCGTCGTCCAGGCCGGTTCCCGGGAACGGCGGGACGCGCTCGATTCGCTGCTGTGGACCTACCGGGACGATTCGTTCCTGCCCCATGGCACATCCGCGGACGGGCCGGGGGAGGACCAGCCGGTCTTCCTCACCGCGGAGGACGACAACCCCAACGGCGCCACCGTCCGCTTCCTCGTCGACCGGGCGACGCCCGGAGAGCTGGCGCCTTACCAGCGCGTCGTGTTCCTGTTCGACGGCAACGATCCCGACGCTCTCGCCGAGGCGCGCAACCGGTGGCGGGCGGTCAAGGCGGAAGGTCATGACCTGACTTACTGGCAGCAATCCCCGGCCGGCCGCTGGGAGCGCAAGGCGTAGACGATCACGCCGAAGCGGCGACGGTGACGCGACCGTCCCGCACGGTCGCGACGAGATCGGCGATGCCGACGACGTCTCCGGGTGTGTGGATCGACATGAGCACCGTAAGGCGCTTATGAGCGCGCAAATGATCGACCAAAGCGATCATATCGGCGCGCAAATCGGGGTCGAGAGCGCCGAATGGTTCGTCGAGAAGCATCAGCGGCTTGTCGCGCACGAGCGCCCGGGCGAGCGCGACGCGCTGTCTCTGACCGCCCGAGAGTTCCCCCGGCCTGCGGCTCTCGAACCCGGCGAGATCGACCTCCGCGAGCGCCCGCGAGATCCGCTCTTTGTCCGCCGCGCCGAGCCTGAGGCCCGGGTCGATGCCGAGCCCCACATTGGCGGCGGCGTCGAGATGCGGGAACAGGTTGTGCTCCTGGAACAGAATGGAGAG
>JAEZMP010000314.1 GCA_023442215.1 Pseudomonadota bacterium | reverse complement strand
CTTTGGTGCACCTGGCGCGTTCCTATGACATCGGGCTGAACATCGATGCGGAGGAGGCGGACCGGCTGGACCTCTCCCTCGACATCCTCGAGCAGCTCGCCTTCGATCCGGAGCTCGCCGGCTGGAACGGCATCGGCTTCGTGGTGCAGGGCTACCAGAAGCGCTGCTTCTTCGTGATCGACTACCTGATCGACCTCGCGCGGCGCTCCGGCCACCGGTTGATGGTGCGGCAGGTGAAGGGCGCCTACTGGGACGCGGAGATCAAGCGCGCCCAGGTCGACGGGCTCGAGGGTTTCCCGGTGTTCACCCGCAAGGTGCACACCGACGTGTCCTATCTCGCCTGCGCCCGCAAGCTGCTGTCGGCGCCGGACGCGATCTACCCGCAGTTCGCCACCCACAACGCCCAGACGCTCGCCACCATCTACGCCATGGCCGGCGGCAACTATTATAGCGGCCAGTACGAATTCCAGTGCCTGCACGGCATGGGCGAGCCGCTCTACGAGGAAGTGGTGGCGAAGGACAAGCTCGCCCGGCCCTGCCGCATCTATGCCCCGGTTGGCACCCACGAGACGCTGCTCGCCTATCTCGTGCGGCGGCTTCTGGAGAACGGCGCCAACACCTCGTTCGTCAACCGCATCGCCGATCCCTCGATCCCGATCGACGAGCTGATCGCCGATCCGGTCGCGGTGGCCCGGGCGATCCAGCCGCTCGGTTCCCCGCACCCGAAGATCGCCTTGCCGCGCGAGCTGTTCGGCGCGGCGCGAGAGAACTCCGCCGGGCTCGACCTTTCCAACGAACAGCGGCTCGCCTCGCTGTCCGCCGCGCTGCTGGCGAGCGCCGACATCGCCTACAGCGCCGAGCCGCTGACCGCAGAAGGCCCCGTCGGCGGCGAGGCGCGCACGGTCGTGAACCCGGCGGACCGCCGTGACGTGGTCGGCACCGTGGTCGATGCCACGGCGGAGACGGTTTCGGCGGCCCTCGGCCACGCCGTCGCCGCCGCGCCGATCTGGGCGGCGACGCCGCCGGAGGAGCGCGCGCTCTGCCTCGTGCGCGCCGCCGACCTGATGGAGGCGCGGATGCCGTCGCTCCTCGGCGTCATCGTGCGCGAAGCCGGCAAATCACTGCCGAACGCGGTCGCCGAGGTGCGCGAGGCGGTCGATTTCCTGCGCTACTATGCCGGCGAGGTACGGGCCTCGTTTTCCAACGACACCCACCGCCCGCTCGGACCGGTGGTGTGCATCAGCCCGTGGAACTTCCCCCTCGCGATCTTCACCGGCCAGATCGCCGCCGCGCTCGCCGCCGGCAACCCGGTGATCGCCAAGCCGGCGGAGGAAACGCCGCTGATCGCCGCCGCGGGCGTGCGCATTCTGCACGAGGCGGGAGTGCCGGCCGGTGCATTGCAACTGCTGCCGGGTGCCGGCGATGTCGGCGCCGCGCTCGTGGCCGATCCACGCACGGCGGCGGTGATGTTCACCGGCTCGACCGAGGTCGCCCGACTGATCCAGAAGACGCTGGCGAGCCGCCTCAGCCCCTCCGGCCGGACCATTCCGCTGATCGCGGAGACGGGCGGGCAGAACGCGATGATCGTGGATTCCTCCGCGCTCAGCGAGCAGGTGGTGGGAGACGTGCTGACCTCCGCGTTCGATTCCGCCGGCCAGCGCTGCTCGGCGCTGCGGGTGCTGTGCCTGCAGGAGGATGTGGCCGACCGCATCCTCACCATGCTGCGCGGCGCGATGAACGAGCTTGCGGTCGGCAATCCCGACCGGCTCTCGACCGATGTCGGCCCCGTCATCACCGCCGAGGCCAGGGACACGATCGACGCCCATATCGAGACGATGCGCGCGGCCGGACGCAAGGTGGAGCAGATCGCGACCGGCGCCACCGCCCGCAACGGCACCTTCGTGCCGCCGACGCTGATCGAAATCGGGTCCATGGCGGAGCTGAAGCGCGAGGTGTTCGGCCCGGTGCTGCATGTGCTGCGCTTCCGCCGGGAGGATATGGAAAGCGTGGTGGACGACGTCAACGGCGCCGGCTACGGGCTGACCTTCGGCGTCCACAGCCGGATCGACGAAACCATCGCCCGCGTCACGCGGCGGATCGATGCCGGCAACGTCTACGTCAACCGCAACACCGTCGGCGCCGTGGTCGGGGTGCAGCCGTTCGGCGGGCGTGGCCTTTCGGGCACGGGACCGAAGGCGGGCGGGCCTCTCTATCTCTCGCGGCTCCTGTCCGTCCACCCGCCGTTCCAGCCGTTCCCGGCCGCGGCACCCACAGAGGCCCGGGAGACCGCCCGGCTGTTCCATGCGCACCTCGTCGCCGAAGGGCTGACGGCGGTGGCCGGCCGGGTCGAGCGGCAGATCGAGCGCTCGCTCGCCGGCCGCCAGATGGAACTGCCCGGCCCGGTGGGCGAGCGCAACCTCTACCGCGCCGAGCCGCGCGGCGCGCTGCTCGCCATCGCCCAGACCGAGGCGGGCGCGCTGGTGCAGATCGGGGCGGCGCTCGCAACCGGCAACAAGGTGTTCGTGGTACCGCCCGCCGACGGCAGCGACCTCGCCGCCCACATCGCGCGGTTCCCGGTGGCGGTGCGGGCCGACATCGACCTGACAGCGGACTGGGCCCATGCCGGGCCGTTCGCGGCGGTGCTGTTCGAGGGCGACGGCGACGCGCTTTCCGCCCTCGCCGCCCGCGTCGCCACGCTGCCCGGCCCGATCGTTCCCGTCCACGGCATCGCCCGCGACGCGCTCGACAACGGCGCCGACGACTATCCGCTGGAGATGCTGGTGGAGGAGCGCTCCATCAGCACCAACACCGCCGCCGCCGGCGGCAATGCCAGCCTGATGACCATCGGGTGAGGGATAGATCGGATAAGAGCGACATGGTGAAAATGCTCGGGTCGGCGGAAGATCGCTTCCGCCGACGGTATTTTCAGTGGGGACCCCGGCGCAAGATATTGGGAAGGTCCTCCGGCACCGTCACGCCGTAACGGCGAAATCGGAGGTGCTCCGTTCCATCCTTGGCTTTCTCAAGGCGCGGCCGGAAGGCAATGAACTCGATGACCGCCGGCTTTCCGGAGCCGCTCCATTTTGTCTGGGCGTTTTCGGCGATCTTCACCTCAACCTTCACGGATCCGACCTCGACGATACCTGCCTTTGCACCAGCGGTGCTCGACTGATTGATCGTTAATGTCGCGTCGTCCGCAGCATAGGCACGGAAAACCAACAGATAGACCAAGTCGGGATTCTTCAGGACCGTATCGATCTCCCAACTGGAGTCTCCACCGGCAGCAACCTTGGCGACCTGCGCGCGTAGTGCGGCGGTGATATCGTCATCGACAGAACCATAGGATTCGTCGACATAGGCATTTATCTGGAATGCGGTCTTGCTTTGGACAACGGCGGCCACCTCCGCTTCGGTAAGCGAAGTGGCTTCAGTTCCGGAAAGGGTGACACCGAACTCCGAGACCTGAGTCGCCTCGTAGTTGGCTTTCTCACTTTTATCCGTGCGCGAAGCGGGAACCACGCCAATTTCCGAAAGCGATCCGGCCTTGGTGTCGACCAGATAGAGCCGCCCCAAGCTGGCCATGCCGCTGTTGAGATAGCCGAATGAAAGTCGGCTGAAATTCGGGTTGATCGTGGCGGTTGTCGTATTGCATCCACTCACGACAGCAGCCAGTCCGAGGCCGAGAACGAAACGACCCCAGTTCCAACCCAGATACCGGTCTTGTGTTGTCTCCAATGCCATGACGACGAGTCCCCTATAGGCACCAGCCGCGCCCCAGCCCCGGGGCGGCATCCTCGACCAGTGCATGCGCGATTCCATTAACACATTCATTGCGGGAATATAAGCAGTATACGCAACCCAAAGAGATTAATAACAACCCACCACGCGTACGCAGCTGGATTGCCTTACGCCCTTAGTTGCAGTTGTGCACATGGCGAGACGGCGAAGAGTCCTTTAAAATCCGACCGTGAGCCGAAAGAGCCGACGCTTCGGTGGCGGGAAGAAATAGCAGCCGCCACCGCGCCCATCGGCGAGTGGAAAGATGATCATGCCCCGTGCCTTCCTCCTGATCCTCGATTCCGTCGGTATCGGCGCGGCCGGCGATGCGGCGGCCTATGGCGATGCGGGGGCCGACACGGTCGGCCATATCGCGGAGGCCTGCGCGGCGGGGCGGGCGGACAAGGCGGGACTGCGCGCGGGACCCCTCAGCGTGCCGAACCTCGTGCGCCTCGGGCTTGGGCAGGCCGAAGCGGCTTCCACGGGCCGGACGCCGCCGGGGCTCGAAAGCGCCGCGCCGGCGACGGGACTGTGGGGCTATGGCGTCGAGCGCTCGAAGGGCAAGGACACGCCGTCCGGGCACTGGGAGATCGCCGGCGTGCCTGTGCCGTTCGAGTGGGGCTATTTTCCGACGACCGTACCGGCCTTCCCGGCCGATCTCATCGCCGCGATCGTCGACGAAGCCGGCCTGCCCGGCATTCTCGGCAACTGCCACGCCTCGGGGACCGAGATCATCGAACGCCTCGGCGAGGAGCACGCCGCGACCGGCAAGCCGATCTTCTACACCTCGGCCGATTCCGTTCTGCAGATCGCGGCTCACGAGACCCGTTTCGGCCTCGAGCGGCTTTACGATCTCTGCCGGATCGCCCGGCGCCACGTCGACCCGCTCAATATCGGCCGAGTCATCGCGCGCCCCTTCACCGGCGAAAGCGCGGCGACCTTCGTGCGCACCGCCAACCGCCGCGACTATGCCGTGCCGCCGCCGGAGCCGACCCTGCTCGACCGCGCCAAGGCCGACGGCCGGGCGGTGATCGGCATCGGCAAGATCGGCGACATCTACGCCCATTGCGGCGTGACCGAGGTCGTGAAGGCCGCCGGCAACGATGCGCTGTTCGACGCCACCCTCGATGCCGCGGCGCGCGCGCCTGACGGCGGGCTCGTCGTCGCCAATTTCGTCGATTTCGACATGGTCTACGGCCATCGCCGCGACGTTCCCGGCTATGCCGCCGCGCTGGAGGCGTTCGACCGCCGCCTGCCGGAGTTCGCCGCGCGGATGCGAGCGGGCGACCTCGCCATCCTGACCGCCGACCACGGCTGCGACCCGACCTTCCGCGGCACGGACCACACCCGCGAGCATGTGCCGATCCTGGCGTTCGGGCCGGGCGTGGAACCCGGCGCCATCGGCCGCCGCGACGGCTTCGCCGATATCGGCGCAACGCTCGGCCGGTGGCTCGGCCTGCCGCCTGGCCCCCATGGAACGCCGTTTGTTTGACGGCTCAGGATCAACCTGACCGCGGCGCGACCCCGCCCGACCGTGATGCACCCGGAGACCAGTGATGACGCGGCGCTTTCCCTTTCCCACCGACGGACAGCCGGACCAGGCGATCCGCGACGCGTACAAGACCGATGGTTTCCTGGTGCTGGAAGGTTTCGCCAGCCGCGAGACGTGCGCGGCGCTGCGCCAGCGGGTGCGCGACCTGATCGACGGCTTCGATCCGGAGAGCGTGCGCTCGGTGTTCTCGACCTCGGACCAGTCCCACGCCCGCGACCGTTATTTCCGCGAGTCGGGCGACGAGATCCGCTTCTTCTTCGAGGCGCAGGCCTTCGACACGGACGGACGGCTGGTGCGCGACAAGCAGGGCGCCATCAACAAGATCGGCCATGCGCTGCACGATCTCGACCCGGTGTTCGCGCCGTTCTCCCACGATCCGCGCCTCGGACGCCTCGCCAAAGGGCTCGGCCTTGCCGATCCCGGCCTGGTGCAGTCGATGGTCATCGCCAAGCCGGCATTCATCGGCGGCGAGGTCGGCATGCACCAGGACGCGACCTTCCTTTATACCGAGCCTTCCACCGTGACCGGGTTCTGGATCGCGCTGGAGGATGCCACGGCCGAGAACGGCTGCCTGTTCGCGCCGCCCGGCGGCCATCGCACGACGCTGCGTGAGCGCTTCCACTATCGCGGCGACGATCTCGTCAAGACGACCCTCGACCCGGCGCCGCTCGAAGACGAGACCGGCGTGCCGCTGGAGGCGCCGGAGGGCACGCTCGTGGTGCTGCACGGCCTGCTGCCGCACCGCTCGGGACCGAACACCTCGCCGCGCTCCCGCCTCGCCTACGCGCTTCATGCCGTCGACCGCGCCGCGCGATGGGCGCCGGACAACTGGCTGCGGCGGCGGGCGGACATGCCCGTGCGCGGCTTCGACGCCTGACCATGGCAACGGCGATGCCACGGCCGCCGCTGCCCGGGAACCGCCTCGCCCGCGGCCTTCTCCGCTTCGCATGGCGCAGCGCGTTGGCTATCGGCATCGCCGGCAGCGGCCTCTGGGGCGGATTCGGGCTGTTCTACCGCCTGCCGCTACCGGACTGGACGCGGATCGCGCTCGCCGTGCTGTGGGCCGGCCTCGCGGTCGCCGCGCTCGTCGCGCTGCTGCGCGGGCACTACTGGCCGGTCGCGGGCTACGCCGCCGCCTTCCTCTGCGTGGCGCTGTGGTGGGTGTCGCTGAAGGCGCCGGCCGAGGCCGACTGGCAACCGGACGTCGCCCGCGCCGCCACCGCGACCATAGAAGGTAGCCGGCTCACGATCCACGGCGTGCGGAATTTCAACTGGATCACGCCGACCGAAGCCGTCGAGAAGTGGGAAGACCGCAGCTACGATCTCGATGCGGTGACGGGCGTCGACCTGTTCTTCTCATACTGGTCGGGGCCGGCGATCGCGCATGTGATCGTGAGCTTCACCTTCGCGAATTCGCCCCCGCTCGCTTTCTCGATCGAGACGCGCAAGACCGTGGGTCAGGCCTATTCCACTATCGCCGGCTTCTTCAAAAGCTACGGCCTCGTCATCATCGCCGCCGACGAGCGTGACCTGATCCGCCTCAGAACCAACGTGCGCGGCGAGGATGTGCGGCTCTACCGCCTCGGCATCGGCCGGCCGAACGCCCGCCGGCTGCTGGTCGCCTATGCCGAGGCGCTGAACAGGCTTGCGGCGCAGCCGAAATTCTACAACACGTTGCGCGACAACTGCACCACCCTCGCGTTCGGCTATGCCGCTGGAATCTGGCCGGAACTCGCCTTCGACTGGCGCGTGCTGCTGCCGGGATACGGGCCGGATTATGCCTACGAGATCAAGGCGGTGGACACGTCGATCCCGCTGGCCGAGCTGAAGGAACGGGCACGGATCGGCCCGGCGGCGCAGGCGGCCGATTCCGATCCGGACTTCTCGGCGCGCATCCGCGAGGGTGTTCCCCGCCCGCCAGTTCCGTAGCAGAGCATCGCGGGCGAGACGGTCCCAGCCAGGCCGGTAGCCTCCTCGGGTCCACCTCACTCGGCCGCCTTACTCGGCCGCCATGGCCACCGAGAGATTGTCGAGCGACGAGACGACGTGCTCGCACAGCGCGTCGATCAGCTGCGAATTCTGCTGCCACGAGCGGACCAGGGAAATCTCGCAGGGCGGCAGGCGCGGGAAACCATCGGATTCCGACAGCACGCGCATGCCCGGCCGCAACGCCGATTCCGGCAGCACCGAGACAGCAAGACCGGCCGTCACCGCCGCGCCGACGGCGGTCGAATTCCAGCTCGAATAGAGCACGCGGTGCGGCCGGCCGGCATTGCTGAGCGCATCGACCGCCGCCACGCGCCAGCAGCAGGTGGTCTGCCCCAGCGCCAGCGGCAGCACGTCCACCTCGTGGGCGCAGTGGCGGGCCGACGTGACCCACAACAGCGGCTCGCGACGCACCACCTGCTCGTTGCCCGATGCCTTGGACGGCACATGGGTGATGATGGCGGCATCGAGTTCGCCCGCCTTGAGGCTGTCGATCAGCATCGCCGTCGGCTGGCAGAGCACCGTGACCTCGACGCGGGGATTGGAGCGGGCGAAGCGCGCGAGGATCTCCGGCAGGAAGCGGTCGGCATAATCGTCGGGAATGCCGAAGCGCAGCCGGCCGGTCAGTTCGTGCTCGTCGAAGGCCGCGAGCGTCTCGTCGTTGAGCTGCACGATGCGGCGGGCATAGGCGAGCAGGCGCTCGCCATCTTCCGTGAGACGGGACTGACGGCCATCACGGGAGAAGATCGGCCGGCCGATTCGCTCCTCCAACCGCCGCATCTGCATCGAGACCGCCGACTGGGTTTTGTGGACCGCATCCGCCGCGCGCGTGAAGCTGCCGGATTCGGCGATCGCGACGAAGGTCCGCAACTGATCGAGATCGAGCACCGGGGCCATGGGCTTCACCTTCGGTTGGACGTCACCTTGTCC
>JAEZMP010000313.1 GCA_023442215.1 Pseudomonadota bacterium | reverse complement strand
TCATTTGCCCGGCTTCGCCTTCAGCCACGGCGAGTCCGCGCTCCAGAAGATCACGTCGGCGCCGAGATAACCCGACGCGAAGTCGACGAACTCCTCCCGGGTGAAGCGCTTGCCGGTCTTCGGGTTGCGGTAGGTCAGCGTCGGCTCCTGAACCGCCATCGCAACAAGATCGAGCTTGCCCTTGTAGCGGTTGAAGAACGGGTAGGAATTCTTCATCTGCCCCTTGCGATAGGGAATGACATCCGGACCACCGAGCCCGATGCCGTGGTCTGCGGCGAAGGCGAACAGCCGGCCCATATAGTCGTGGTCGTTGTCCCACTCGCACGGCCAGAAATTGACGTACTGCACCACATGCGACCGCGTGAAGGCCGCGCGGGCGGCCTTGAGATTGTCCATCTCCCCCGCGAAGTAGCCGTCGCAGGTGAAGCCGCTCCTGTCGTGCTTCATGTCGATGTCGGCGGACGTCTCCGGCAGGTTGATGCCGTACACGCGGCCGTCGAACGCCGCCGCGAGCGCCTTCAGAAGCGCCTGGTAGCGCTCGCGCACCGCCGGGTTCCACTGCATCGCCACCCACCCGCTCGCAGGCGCCAGCCCCTCGCCGGGATTGTCGCTCTGGGGCGCGAGCCCACCGCCATAGGCGGGATCGGTCAGAAGATAATCCGGCACGTTGCGGGCGTCGGGCGAGAAGAAGCGGTCCTGGATCTGGATGAAGAGCTTCTTGCCCAGCGCATCCGTCACCGCGAGATCGTCGCGGATGGCGGAGAAGTCGTAGCGGCCCTTCTCGGGCTCGAGCGCCTTCCAGTTATAGACCACCTGAACGCCGCCGATGTCCGGCCGCTCCAGCACGCCTCGCAGCGCCTCGACCTCGCCTGAACCGGTATAGAGGAAGTTCACCGGGGCTTTCGGCTCGGCGGCGCGTGCGGGTTGGGCGAGTGCGGGATGGGAGAACCCCACGACGAGCGCCGCGAGCGGCGCGCAGAACAGGCGGGGGAGACGCATTCGATCCTCCTCGGCGGCTTGGGGAAAGGCCGCCACGCAGGGGCCGTCAGACGAAGTCGAACATGAAATGTCATCCGCAAGTCACGGCATTCAAACAGACTTGCGTCCGAACGATCGCGGGGTCCGGGGTTGTCGATCTAGCCGGCCAAGGCGACGCAAATGTGTCGGCTGTGAACGCCGCCGGCGCGGGCATCGCCGTGCTCACTGCCTGTCACTGGCGCCTGTTGCAACACGCTCGCAGATGCGGCTTTCCAACCGCGAAGAAACGGGGATAGTCTCCGCCCGTGCCGGGCTTCGCCCGCGGACAGCCGGATTTGCCGTCGCCCGCAGGCACGCAGGTGTGGTCTAACAGGGGTGACCGCGCCTTCCCGTGGCCGCCTTCCGGCAGCGCCGCCCCGCATCAGGACCGAACGAGGAAGACTGAGATGACCGAATCCAAAGCCGGCTTCCGAATCGAGGAAGATGCCCTCGGCGATGTCGAGGTTCCGAACGATCACCTGTGGGGCGCGCAGACCCAGCGCTCCGTGCACAACTTCCCGATCGGCGTCGACCGCTTCCGCTGGGGCCGTCCGGTCATCCGCGCGCTCGGCATCCTGAAGAAGTGCGCGGCGCTGGCGAACGGCGAGCTCGGCCAGCTTCCGGCCGAGAAGGTCGCGCTCATCACCGCCGCCGCGCAGGACGTGATCGACGGCAAGCTGGACCACGAATTCCCGCTGGTCGTGTTCCAGACCGGCTCCGGCACCCAGACCAACATGAACGCCAACGAGGTGATCGCCAACCGCGCGATCCAGCTCGCCGGCGGCGAGATCGGCTCCAAGAAGCCGATCCACCCGAACGACGACGTCAATCACAGCCAGTCCTCGAACGACACCTTCCCGACCGCGATGCACATCGCCGCAGTGGAAGAGATCGACAACCGCCTGCTGCCGGCGGTGCGCAAGCTGCGCAACACCTTCGCCGCCAAGGAAGAGGCGTTCCAGTCGATCGTCATGGTCGGCCGCACCCACCTGCAGGACGCGACGCCCGTCACCCTCGGGCAGGTGTTCTCCGGCTGGGTCGCCCAGCTCGATGACGCCATGGCAACCGTCGAGCGCGCCCTGCCCGGCATCTGCGCGCTCGCCATCGGTGGCACGGCGGTCGGCACCGGCCTCAATGCCGATCCGAAGTTCGGCGAGACCGCCGCCGCCCGCATCGCGGAGGAGACCGGCAAGCCGTTCGTCTCGGCGCCGAACAAGTTCGCCGCGCTTTCCGCGCACGACGCCCTCGTCAACGCCAGCGCCGCGCTGCGCACGCTGGCCGGCGCGCTGATGAAGATCGCCAACGACATCCGCTGGTATGGCTGCGGCCCGCGCGCGGGCTTCAACGAGCTGCGCCTGCCGGAGAACGAGCCGGGCTCGTCGATCATGCCGGGCAAGATCAACCCGACCCAGTGCGAGGCCATGACCATGGTGTGCGTGCAGGTGTTCGGCAACGACCATGCCGTCGCCTTCGCCGGCAGCCAGGGCAACTTCCAGCTCAACGTCTACAAGCCGGTGATGGTGCACAACGTGCTCGAATCCGCCGGCCTGCTGGCCGATGCCTGCCTAGCCTTCGAGGAGCACTGCGCCGCCGGGCTGGAGCCGAACGAGAAGCGCATCAAGGAGCACCTCGAAAACTCGCTGATGCTGGTCACCGCGCTCAACCCGCACATCGGCTACGAGAAGGCGGCGAAGATCTCGCTCACCGCCTATCGCGAGGACCTCAGCCTGAAGGACGCGGCGCTGAAGCTCGGCTTCGTCACCGAGGCGGAATTCACCGCCTGGGTGAAGCCGGAAGACATGACCCACCCCCTGGTGAAGTAGCGCGCGCGGCGGCCCGCGGGTTTCTCGCGGGCCGCCCGCCGGATTGCCGCGGCGGCGGCATTGGTTCACACTCCGGCCGATCCCAAGGCTGCGACGATCCCAAGGCTGCGAGCGGCGTGTGCCCAACGCGCGCCCGGAGGCGCAGCCGGCCTCGAAGAGGAAACCCGCGATGGCCGCCGAGACCCTGCCGCAGCTCGCCCCGCTTCCGACCGTCGCCCTGCCGGGCGGCGAGACCGTTCCGGCCCTCGGCCAGGGAACGTGGGCGATGGCGGAAGACCCCGCGCGCCGGGAAAGCGAGATCGCGGCGCTGCAGCGCGGCATCGATCTCGGCATGACGCTGATCGACACCGCGGAAATGTATGCCAACGGCGGCGCCGAGCATCTTGTCGGCGAGGCGGTGGCCGGGCGGCGCGACGAGGTGTTCATCGTCTCCAAGGTCATCCCGACCCACGCCAGCCGGCGCGGCACCGTGCTCGCCTGCGAACGCAGCCTGAAGCGGCTCAACACCGACGTGATCGATCTCTACCTGCTGCACTGGGTGGGCAGCGAGCCGGTGGAAGACACCGTGGAGGCATTCGAGGCGCTCGTCGAGGACGGCAAGATCCGGCACTGGGGCGTGAGCAATTTCGACGTGTCGGACTGCTCCGCGCTGGTCTCGCTCGAAGGCGGCGACGCCGTCGCGACCAACCAGGTGCTCTACAATCCGGCGCGTCGCGGCATCGAGTTCGACCTCATTCCATTCTGCCGCGAGCACGGCATTCCGATGATGGCCTATTCGCCGATCGAGCAGGGCCGCATCCTGCGCCATCCCGCACTCGCCGCCGTCGCCGCCCGCCACGGCGCCACGCCGGCGCAGGTCTCGCTCGCCTGGGTGCTGCGCCAGCCGGGCATGATCGCGATCCCCAAGGCCTCCACCCCGGCCCACGTCGAGGCGAACCGCGCCGCCGCGGCCCTGAATCTCGACGCCGAGGATCTGGCCATCATCGACCGCGCCTTCCCCCCGCCCACGAGGGCGCGGGCGCTGGAGATGCTTTAGCAGCGCGGGCCTCCGGCGTTACATGGCCTGTAAGGCGCTATCGAAGTGGCGCCTCAACGTGATGGCTGGGCGGACTGCCCGAGGATCCAGCCCTCCCACCTCCTGACATCCTCAAGGTCTGGAACACCTTCAGGCGTCAGGCCGTCGACGACGTCCAGCATGCCGAACAAGCCGACGATCGCGTCGAACTGGTCCTCTCCCGTAGCCGAGGGTGAAAGCCCATCCATCAAGAAGGCGTGCAATCCGTCGGCCATTGAGATCGCCCGTCGGCCGATCCAGTAATCAAGATAGCCTGCAACGGAACGACGCCCATCGACTTTCCGCTTGCTCCACCTGTGAGAGCGCGGAATACCGATCCGGCGATAGACGTCGCCAGGATATGTTTCAGCGACAACCAGCTCGAAATTGTTGATGAGTTCCTGAAGGGCCCCCTTGAACGGCCAGAGGCCGATAATGTCCACGTTAGGGACGATCAACTCCTTCCAGCCGGTCAATGCTGCTTTACCGACCTGACTGCCTCCGAGCGTCCAGAAAAGCGCACAAGCGGCGTTCCTGTCGTCGGTCGCGCGCTCGCACAGACGCAACAGATCCAGGCGGTCCAGCACTCCCAGGCCGGCGAGAAGATGCGCCCGCCGCGTGCCACCGGGACGCATCGGGTAGAATGGTCTGCGGATCGATATCTCGGACTGGTGCTCCGCCACTGAATACCAGTCCGGCCAATCGCCGCGCCCAAACTGCCGGATAGCCTCGTTGAAGTCGGAAAGTCCGGTAAGCGCGCCGTACTTCGCCGGGAGACCGATCGGAAAGTCGAACCCGGCAAGCACTGAACCGTCGCTCTGTTTCCTCTCGGCCAGTCTCGAAAATAGGCTGCTGGTATCGCCCACCGGCTCCGGCTCTGAGATCCGCCATCCGCCGGATTGGCGAACCGCGACAGCCATCCATCGTTTGGACGGATACATGCTCCAGTCGCAATGCGCCACCACCGCCGGATATCGGCTCGATTTCGTCATGATGTGATTCCGCCGCCTTCAATCTTCACCGCCATTCGCGATATGGTGTCCGCCGACTTCATCGAGGGGCTTCGGCGATGCGGACGATCAAGGCGGCCAAAGTGAGAGGACGTCTGTGCTGCGCCTTGATGACAGCGGCCCTCTCACAATACGCGCCTTGCGTGCATGCAGACAGCACTCCGCCAGAAAGACCATTGGAAAACAAGGCCACCCCGCAACTCTCCCGCCTCGATCAGATCGGGCCGGCGATCCTCGGGTGCTGGCGGCCGCCGGCGGGGGCGGAGGGGTCCCAGGCGACGGTGATGTTTTCGCTCAACCGGTCGGGGGCGGTGATCGGCAAGCCGAAGCTGACCTTCGTCAAGCTGGTGGGCGACGCGGGCACGCAGCAGCGCTTCGCGGCGTCGGTGACGCAGGCGATGGCCAACTGCACGCCGCTCGCCCTCAGCCCCGGCCTCGGCGCGGCCATCGCCGGGGAGGTGTTCACGCTGCGCTTCATCCTCGAGAACCGCGGCGCGTGACAGCCGGCCCGGTCAGGCGCCGGGTCCGCGGACCCGGCTGCGCCGGCTTCCATCCGCATGATTCAGGCGCGGGCGCCGTTCGAGCGTCAGGCTCGGGCGGCGTTCAGCGGGCCTGATCGAGCAGGCGCTTGCATTCCAGGAGTTCGAACAGCGTCGATTGCAGCCGGCGGACGTCCTCGCGCGTAAGGCCGCCATCGCCGCCCTTGCCTTCGCCGCCGCGCAGGCGGTCGAAGAAGCGGAACGCGCCGCCGCGATGCTCGTCCTCGGAGCCGACGCGAATGTCGCGCGGAACCGGGCCGTCCACGTCCATGCCGAGCAGGCCCGGGTCGCCGCCGACCGTGCGGCGGTCGTCGGCCGGGATCAGCGGTTCGTTCT
>JAEZMP010000305.1 GCA_023442215.1 Pseudomonadota bacterium | reverse complement strand
ATCGGGGAGACGGACGAGATGTTTTCCGTGGTGCTCGACAACGCCGCCGGTGCCACCATCGCCCGCGGCACGGGACAGGGCACCATCGCGGACGACGACGGCGGCGTGACCGTGCCGCCCGGCGGCGGCAGCGGCGGGAGTAACAATCCCGGGCTCGGCGACGATGCGCTCGCGATGTCGTTCGATCTGGTCGATTCCTGGAACAGCGGCTTCAACGGCTCCGTCACCGTGGAGAACAACGGTACGGCGGCCGTCCACGGCTGGCAGATCGAGATCGAAATGCCCTACGAGATCACCAGCATCTGGAACGCCGAAATCGTGTCGCACGAGGACGACACCTACGTGATCCGCAATGCCGCCTGGAACGGCGACATCGCGGCCGACGGCGAAATCAGCTTCGGCTTCACCGGAACCGGGACCGGCAATCCGCAGGAGATCGACTTCTTCGCCTGAACGGGCGTCGCTCGAACGGATCACGGCCGGCTCCCCCCAAGAGCCCCGGTCGTGATCCCGGCGGAACCGTCCGGCAAGACGGCCCCATGACGGGCGGTTCCGCCCCAACATCCGTTCGCGGCGCGGTCCTAGCGGCCGCGCAGGGCGCGCCCGATCTCGTCGAACACGAGATCCGTTGTGACGGCGAACAGACCGACCAGGATGGCACCCTGGATGACATAGGCGGGGTTCGAGCCCGACAGGCCCTCGATGATCGGCGAGCCCAGTGTCAGGGCGCCGACGGTGGAGCCGATGGTCGCGGTGCCGATATTGATGATGACCGAGGTGCGGATGCCGGAAATCAGCACCGGCGCCGCGAGCGGCAGCTCGACCTTGAGAAGCCGGCCGAATGGCGAGAATCCCATTCCGTCCGCAGCGTCCCGCGCGGACGCGGGAACGCCCTGGAGGCCCGCGATCGTGGCACCCACCACCGGCAGGATGCCGTAGGCGACGAGCGCGACGACGGTCGGCGCGCCGCCATAGCCCATCAGCGGCACGGCGAGCGCCAGCACCGCGGTCGGCGGGAAGGTCTGGCCGACGGCGGTCAGAGTATCGAGCGGCCCTGCGAAATCCCGGCCGGCAGGCCGCGTCACGAAGATCCCGACCGAAACGCCGGCCACGACGACGATCAGGCTCGCAAGCCCGACCAGTCCGGCATGGGACAGGGTGAGTTCAAGGAAGCTCGCGCGGCTGTAGACCGGTCGCGCGAGGTCCGGAAACAGGGCATGGAACCACGGCGCGGCAAGCGGCATGGCGAACACGGCCACGACGAAGGCGAGCGCGAACCAGGCGGCCGGCCGGCCGGCCAGGCGCCGCAGCGCCGCGGCTGGCGAAGCATGGACGACGGATGCCGCCGTGTTCATGGCTGCACCACGGCGGCGAACTCCAGGATGCCATGACGCCCCGCGGCGCCATCGACCACCGGCAACCGGGTTTTCCCGCTCGCCACCATCCGCGCCACGGCCTGATCGAGGCTCGCGGCGGCGTCGATCGGCTCCACCGCCGCGGCGGTCTCGCTCGCGAACGCCTCTGCGGCGGCGGCATCGAATGCCGCCCGCTCGCCGACCGTGCCGACCTGCAGCAGCCGCAGCCCCAGACGCGGCCCGCCGACGAAGGCCGAGACGAACGCATTGGCCGGCCGGGTGAGGATATCGCGCGGGCTGCCGTGCTGGACGACGCGGCCCTTGTCGAGGATCGCGATCATCGAGGCGAGGCGGATCGCCTCGTCGATATCGTGCGTGACGATCACGATCGTCTTGCCTGTGCGGTGCTGGATGTCGGCGAGCGCCGCCTGAAGGCCGTCGCGGGTCACGGGGTCGAGCGCGCCGAACGGCTCGTCCATCAGGAGCACATCCGGATCGGCGGCGAGCGCTCGGGCGACGCCGACGCGCTGCTGCTGACCGCCGGAGAGCTCGTGAGGCCGGCGGTCGCGATAGAGCGCAGGATCGAGGCCGACCAGATCCAGCAGTTCGTCGACCCGGCGGTCGATGCGCGCCTTCGGCCAGTCGAGCAGATGCGGCACAGTGGCGACGTTGCGGGCGATGGTCCAGTGCGGAAAGAGACCGATGGACTGGATCACGTAGCCGATGCGCCGACGCAGCGTGACGAGCGGCACCGTCGCCACGTCGACGCCGCCGATGCGCACCGTGCCGCCGTCCGGCTCGATCATGCGGTTGATCAGCCGGAGCGTGGTGGACTTTCCCGAGCCGGAGACGCCGACGAGCGCGCAGACCGCGCCGTCCGGCACGGTCAGCGACACCCCGTCGATCACCTTGGTGTCGCCGAAACGCTTGACGAGACGGTCGAGCACGATCATGGCCGGCCTCCGTTTGTCGTAAGGCCGCCGACGGTGCGCAGGGCGAGATCGGCGACGAGCGCGAGCCCGATGGAGGAGAGCGCCCCGAGCAGGATCAGGTCCGTCGCGGTCTGGCCGAGCCCGAGGAAGATGAAGGCGCCGAGCCCGCCGGCGCCGATCAGCGCCGCGACCACGGTGAGACCGATGAGTTGGATGACGACGAGGCGCAGCGCCGTCAGCAGAACCGGCAGCGCCAGCGGCACGGCGACCTGCCACAGGATCTGCCGGTCCGTCATTCCCATGCCGCGGGCGGCCTCGATTGCGGCGGCGGGAACGGACTCGAGCCCGACGAACACGCCGCGCGCCACCGGCAGCAAGCCGTAGAGCGACAGCGCGATGATGGCGGGAGCGGCCCCGATGCCGCCGATGCCGAGTGACTTCAACAGCGGGAAGGCGGCGGCGAGTGCGGTGAGCGGCCCGATGAGCAGGCCGAACAGCGCGATGGACGGAATGGTCTGCACGAGGTTGAGGCCGCCGAACACGGCGGATGCCGCGCGGCGCCGGGAGAACGCGAAGGCACCGAGCGCCGCCCCGGCCGGCAAGGTGACGACGAGGGCACCGAGCACCAGCGCGACGTGGGTGCCGACTTCGGAAAAGAACATGGCGCGGCGGGTGAAGAACTCGCGGACGAGGGACAACTGGTCGAAGACCCCGAACGAAGCCAGCCCGGCCACGACGGCCAGGACGGCGGCGGCGATGAGGAACTGCACGAGGGGATTGGGCGCCGCGCGTCCGACGGCATCGGTCAGCGCGAAGCCCGCCCCGGCAAGGACGACCCAGAACGACAGACCGAAGGAGGTGCGCGCCATGGTGCCGCTCGCTTCCGTCACGAGGGTGGCGGCGTGTCCGGCGGCAGCGAGCACGCCGACGAGGAGCGCGGCGGCGAGGGCCGCGACCATGCCGTCGACGGCGGCCGTGCGGCGGCCGAAGGCGAGGCCGCCGAGCGCGACCGCAAGAGCGGCGAGCACCAGGCTCCATTGCGGCTCGACGGCCAGCCAGAGCGAAACCGGCTTGCCGCTCAGAATGCGGTTCGGCGCGACGGTGACGAACCCGCCGGTGATCACTGCGAGGGCCATGCCCGCGACGATGAGCACCAGCAGGGGATTGGCACGCGGCGGCTCGTCCGATCGGCTGGCGGCGGGCGCGGCGGCGAGCGCGCCCTCCCCAGCCAGGCTCATTTCAGGAAGCCTTTCTCGGTGAGGTAGTCCTTCGCGACGGTGCGGGCGTCCTGCCCCTCGATCTGCACCTTGGCGTTCAGGCCCTGCAGCGTCTCGAGGGTGAGGGTCGCGAAGGCCGGATCGAGGATGGTGGCGATCTCGGGGGACTTGTCGAGCACCGCCTTGCGCACCACGGGCGCCGGCTCGTAAACCGCCTGCACGCCCTTCGGATCCTGGAGGACCTTGAGATCGAGCGCGGCGATACCACCATCGGTGCCGTAGACCATTGCCGTGTTGACGCCGGAGGTGCCCTCCGCCGCTGCCTTGATGGTGGCCGCCGTGTCGCCGCCGGACAACACGAGCAACTGGTCGGAGCCGAGCTTGAAACCGTAGGCCGCCTGGAATGCCGGCAACGCGGCCGGGCTCTCCACGAACTCGGCCGAGCCGGCGAGCTTCGCCTTGCCGCCGTCGTTGACCCACTTGGCGAAGTCATCGAGCGTGACGAGGTGATTCTCCTTGGCGACATCGCCACGCACGGCGATCGCCCAGGTGTTGTTGGCCGGCGCGGGCTTCAGCCAGACCAGATTGTTGGCCGCGTCGAGCTCCTTGGCCTTCTGGTAGGCGGTATCGGCCTTCTTCCACGCCTGATCGGCATCCTGGTTGAAGAAGAAGCCGGCATTGCCGGTATATTCAGGATAGATGTCGATCTCGCCCGCGATCAGGGCGGTGCGGACGATCTTGGTCGGGCCGAGGGAGATTTTGTCGGTGACGTCGAAGCCGTTCTTCTCAAGGAGAAGCGCGATGATGTTGCCGAGGATCGCCCCCTCGGTGTCGATCTTGGAACCGACCGTGATCGGCGTGCCGGCGGCGGCGGCAGGGGTGGCACCGCCCGTCACGGTCGTTGCGAGGGCCAGTCCGAGACCCAGCCCGAGTGTCAGGCTGGAAAAGATGCGTCGAATACCTGCCGGCATATTCGTCCTCCCGTGGAGCCATGCGTGGCTGCAACCGCGTGTGGGGCTAGACATAACATAAATTGTCTATAGACAAGGTGGACTTAATTTTCCTGGATCGCCTTCATTCCGGTTTTCCATACCATGGCACGCATCCGATCCGTTTCCGACCGCTTTTCCGCCGTCGAATGGCCGACGGTCGGGCTCGCCGCCCTCATCTATGGCGGCTGGCTGGCCCTGACGTGGTTCTGGGCAGAGGTGCCGCTTCCGGTGCTCTGCCTCGCGGGAGGATGGCTGGTCGCCTGGCAGGGCTCCCTGCAGCACGAGGTGATGCACGGCCATCCGACCCGCACCCGGCGGGTGAACGACGCCATCGGCTGGCCGCCGCTGTCGCTCTGGCTGCCCTACGCGGTCTATCGCATCACGCACC
>JAEZMP010000250.1 GCA_023442215.1 Pseudomonadota bacterium | reverse complement strand
ACCGGCAAAGCCTCGGTCGCGGCGGCTTCGGCCATGGCCGTTTCCGCGCCGGGCGCCGCGCCCGGCGGCAGAACATCGGCGGCGGCCGTCTCGGCCGCGGGCGCCTCGCCCTCCCCGGCCGGTCCCGGCGTACGCACGGCGATCACGGCCTGCGCCGGCCGCGCCGGCTGCAGCACCACCAACAGCGCGCGGGCGCCGCCCCAGGGAACGGCGAGCATCCGCGCGTCGACCGGCACGTCGCTGCCGTCGGCGCGACGCGCGCGCAGCAGGCGGCTGCCGGCATCCGCTTCCGAAGGCTCGACGAACAGCGTGTCGAACCCGCCGGCGGCCACGAACGCCTCGCGGTCGGGGTAGCCGAGCAGGTTGAGGATCGCGGCGTTGGCGTAGGGAACGTCGCTGTCCCGGCAGACGGCGAGGCCGACCGGCAACCGGTCGAGGATCGACATCTCGAGCGCGGCGGCCGGCTCCTCGGGCGGCTTCGCCACGACAGGCGTGTCGGCGGCCGGCGGCGGCGAGCCGGGCCCGGCATCGGCCTTTGCGCTCTCGTCGTCGTCGCCCGCGAACCGTGCGCCGAGAGCGGCGGCGACCTGCCGGAACGCCTCCCACTCCGGCCTCGAAAGCCGGCCCGCCGCGTGACCGTCACCATCCCCCGCGAGCGCGTCCGCGCCGGGGCTATCCTCCGCGAACAGATCCGCCGGCCCTGAGAGAGGCGCATCGCCGCCGTCACCGTCGCCCCAGGGCGGCAGTTCCTCATCGCCATCCGGCGCATCGGACGCGCTGTCGGCAGTCGGCACGTCCGGGGAGACCTCCGGCCACGCCGCGGAAGCTTCGGCCGCCATGGAGGCATCCGGCGCCACGTCCTCCGACACGATGTCGGCCGGCTCCACATCGTCCGGCTCAAAGTCGGTCGGCTTCACCTCGTCGGACACCGCGTCATCCGGCACCGCGCCGGCCATCACGTCCGCCGCCGATCCGTCCTCGTGCGCGGTCCCATCGTCGAGCACGTCGGAGGAACCGTCGTCGCCGGCGGGATGCGGTACCGCGGCCGCCGGTTCGGACGGGGTGTCGAGGGCCATCCCAGGCACGATCTCGCCCGCGACTTCGTAAGCGCGGCCCTCCGCCGTTTCCGCTTCCAAGGTGAACGGCGTCCCAGCAGCCTCTACCGTGTCGGCCGGCGCCTCTATCACGCCTTCTGCAGGCTCGGGCGGCGCTTCGTCATCGGCCTCGGGTGCCAGCGTCCTGAACGGCGCGTCCGAAGGTTCCGCCAGCGCGACCAGCGCCAGCCCGGAACCGCGAAACCCACGGAATGCGCCATCGGCATCCCGCACCGAAAGCGCGGACAGGTTGACCGGCACGCGCCAGCCGTCGGCGCGCGGCCACAGCACGCGGACGCCACTCCAGGTCTGGCCGAGATCGAACGCGTCCGCGATCCGCCCGTCCGGATCGAGCCCGAACGCCGCCGCTACTTCGTCCCAGCCATGGCCGACGATGGCGGCCTGGGCCTGTCCGACCACCTCTGCGAACTCGGTGGACACGAAGGTGAACCGGCCCCGGGCATCGGTCTGCCACGAGAACCGCCGGGGCCGCGGCATGGCCGGCGCCGCCTGCGCGGTCGGCGACGGCGTCCCGGCCGAAAGCGCGGAACGCACCGCGGAGAGCGACGGCGAACTGCTGCCGCCCGTGCCTCCGGTGGTGTCCGTCACGGCCGAAGGATGGGTGGTCGCAGCCGCGGCCGGTCGCGTCGCCAGTGTGTTCCCCTGTCCGGATGCGGCGGGGGGGCCGGCGATCACCAGCCGCAGCCCGGTATCGCCGAGCGGCATCCGCCGCAGCGCCGCCCCGGGCGGATTGCCGGCGGCTGCGGCCAGACCTGCGATGGCGGACCGGCCGCCGAGCGCATCGGCGATCTCCGCAGCGCCCGCCTCCGCGACGACGGTGCCTGCCGCATCGACCACGAGGGCGAAGCCATCGCCGGCGACGAGATGACAGAACGCCGCGAGGCTCGCGGCCTCGTCCTCATCGCCGGAGGTGGCCGGCTCGACCACGGTGACGGCGAGCGCCGGCTCGCCGCCCTGGAGGCGCAGCATCTGCAGCCGGCACAGGAACCCGACAGGCCTGAAATCGACGAACACCCGCAGCCGCACGAGCCCCGGCTGCATCAGGAAGCGCACCGCGAGATGCCGCCCCACGGCGGACAGCAGCGCCGAGGCGCGGGAATTGGACGGCGCGGGGGAAAGGCCGGCGGTGAATTCGCAAAAGCGCGCCGCGGCGGCGTTGTACCAGAGGATCTGCGTCGCCGCCTGATCGAGCACGAACACCATGCGGCGCTCGGCCGCCTGCGCACCGACGACCGGATGGGCGGTCAGCGCCAGGAAGCGGGCCACATGGCTTTCGCGCGTTCCATCCGCGGGGATCGTCGCCGCCAAGGTGTTTTCCGCCCTCGGGTTCTGCCGCCGGTCCGGGCGGACGATGCCGGTCCGCAACGGGCCGGACGAACGGCCGGCCCGGCGCAAGGCCTGCCTTCCGATCCACCGCCCCGGGACCATCCGGACTTTAATATGGCGGCAGCCGGCCGGTCCACACCCGTAAGCGGGATGCGCGCCATTGATCACCGGCGTCGTTAACGCGACAATGGCGCGAGCCGCCCTGCCTCGCCGCGCGCACGGCCTTCGGGCAAGACGACATGCGTGTGTCGTCTGCCGCCGCTACGCTGGGTTGGCTTCGCCGGCCATGATGGCCGTGCTGCGCTGTGGCGCGGGCCGCGAGGCCCCTTCAGGATGGCCCGGAAGCCGTCTTGCTCCGACCCCCACGCTGTCCGACGCCATGCTGTCCGGCCGCGCGGGACCTCGTTCTGCCCCGAACGACCGGACGCCCCCAAGACGGGACCGCCGGTTCAAACACCGACAGGAGGTTTCGCTCATGACATCCCCCAAGGCTCCCCCGGAGATCGGCAAGTTCGAAATTCCGTCCGAGGTGCGCTCCTATGCCGAGGCCAGCGTCGACCAGGCCCGCAAGGCGTTCGACCAGTTCATGACCGCCGCGCGCCATACCGTCACCACCCTCGATGAGCGCTCGGCGCCCGAGAAACGCAGCGGGCAGGACGTGAGCAAGCAGGTGCTCGCCTTCACCGACGAAAACGTGGCCGCGGCATTCTCGCTCGCGCTCAATCTCGTCAAGGCGGCGACGGTGGAGGACGTGGTGAAGCTGCAGTCGGCATTCCTGACCGACCGCATGCAGGCGCTCGGCACGCAGGCCAAGGCGATCGGCGAGGCTGCGCAGACCGAGATCACCGCGCGAACCGCCAGTGCCATGGAGCACGCCCGCAAGGCGGCCGGCGCCGCGCAGCAGGCGGTTCACGACGCCATGCCCAAAGATGCCGCTTCTAAAGGCAGCGCACCCACCGGGACCACGACCCAGGATTGAACCGCGCCGGCGCGGATTTCATCGGCGCCCGGTTCTTCGGGAGACCGCCGGCCGGCGGACGACGCTGGCCGGCGAGAGCATGCACGTTATGATACTTTGTGCGATGCAAAATAATGTTGCAATGCAAAATGAGCGCGCCTATCTTTGTCTCAGCACGCGACGGGCGCCGGGCAAAGGTCACAACGGCCGGCCGGGCCATGCCGCGTCGCCGGAATGCGCGGGCACCCGTTTCGGGCGCCCTTTCCCAAGCCGCATTCCGCATTGTCGACTGCCGCCCAAGGAAGGAGCCCGATCATGACCGAGAAGCCTGCTACGACGCGGACCGTGAAGAAGACCATTTCTGCCGCGCTGCCCAGCGATCCGTTCACCATGCCGTCCGTGGAATTCCCGCCGGCGGTCCGCGAGATGGCGGAGAAGAGCGTCGCCCAGGCCAAGGAAGCCTATGCGAAGTTCAAGTCTGCGGCTGAAGAGGCCACCGACGCCCTGGAAGACACCTACGAGAGCACCCGCAAGGGCGTGATCGAGTTCAACTTCAAGGCGCTCGACGCGGCGAAGACCAACACCGACGCCACCTTCGATTTCATCAAGGAAATCATCTCGGCCAAGTCGGTCGCCGAGGCCATCGAGCTTCAGACCTCCTTCGCGCGCAAGCAGTTCGAGGCCCTGTCGGGCCAGGCGAAGGAATTCCAGGAGCTGGCCACCAAGATCGCTTCCGAGAGCGGCTCGCCCCTGAAGGACGCCTTCTCCAAGGCCGTGAAGGAACTGAAGGCGGCCTGAGGCCCCTTCGGGTGCATCCCGTTCGGATCGGACCGATCCGAACGAGAGGTGTGCTCAAGCCTTCGAAACCGGAGCGATTTCGTCGGACGGATGATTCCGTCCGATCAGAAAGCGCTCCGGAGCACCATCGAGTGTCATAGAATCGGCGACCGTCCGCAGCGGTTGCCGGTATCCGGCCGGCGGGCACCCTCCCCGCCGAAGCGGCCGGCGCAAGTCCGGGACGGCTATGTCGCAGCGCCTGCACCGGGCGCGCCATCAGCGTCTCACTGCCACGGCCCACGTCGCCAGGCACGTTCAGCGCGAAGCTGTCTGAACGACACGTTCTTCCTTTTTGCGATCTTCCTTTCCGCGATCTCCCCTTCCCAGGGCTCACGGCGCGCCAGTCCGCGCGGACGGATTCATCCGCTCGCAAGGGGCGTCTCTCCGACTCGGCCCGACCGGTTAATCGCCGAGCAGCGGCGTCGCCGGCAACTCGAAGCGGCGGCGGATGCGGGTCTCGAGATCGCGCCGAACGCTCCGATAGGCGTCCATGATCTGGCTGCGCGAGCCCATGGTGGCCGTCGGATCGATGATCGGCCAGTACTCGACCTCCAGCGCCTCCGTGCGGGCCATGTCGAGCACCTGGTGATGGGCCTCCGGCGCCAGCGTCACCACCAGATCGAAATTGGTGTCTTCCAGTTCGTCGAGCGCGATCGGCCGATGCTGGCTGATATCGAGCCCGACTTCCTCCATCACGGCGGCGGCGAACGGGTCCTTCTCGTCGGGCCTGACGCCGGCGGAGCGCACATAGATGGAATTGCCGAACAGGTGGCGGGCGATGGCGGCCGCCATCGGCGAGCGCACCGCGTTCTGCCGGCAGACGAACAGGACGGCGCCGGGGCGGGAATATCCCGGCCCCCCGGCCTCGCCTGCCGCATCGTCCGCCATGCTCATCCCTTCCAATGCAGGGCGCAGATCAGGGTGAACAGCCGGCGGGCGGTATCGAAATCGAGCACGACCTTGCCCTCCAGCCGCTCCATCAGAAGGCGGGAGCCCTCGTTGTGGATGCCGCGCCGGCCCATGTCGATCGCCTCGATCTGGCTCGGCGAAGCCGTGCGGATCGCCTGATAGTAGCTGTCGCAGATCAGGAAATAATCGCGCAGGATGCCCCGGAACGGGTTGAGCGAAAGCAGGTGCGTGACGACGACGAGCCCGGCATCGTCACGGATCTCGAGGATCAGCCGCCGCTCGCGGATCGCCAGCATCAGCCGGTAGGGGCCGCCGTCGTGGCCGGCCGGCGCGAACACGTTCTCCTCGATGAGGTCGTAGATCGCGACCGCCCGCTCATGGTCGATATCGGCCGAGGTGCGCGCGATGGACGCTTCGTCGAGCTCGACGCCGATCAGGCGCGGCACCGGCTCCCGCCCGGGCTGGGCGAAGCCTCGCTCGCGCCCCGGCGCCGTCCTGCCCGCAGGCTCCGCGGGGGATGCGGAGGATCGGGGTTCGTCCCCGCCGGTGCCGTCCGTCGCCATCGCGACGCCTCCCGCTTACAGATTGAGTCGTATCCCGACCGAACGGCCGTGGGCTTCCAGCCCTTCGGCGCGCGCCAGCGCCATGGCTGTGCCGCCGAGTGCCCTCAGACTATCCACATCGCACCGCAGGATCGAGGTGCGCTTGACGAATTCGAGCACCGTCAGCCCCGACGAGAATCGCGCCGAACGCGCGGTGGGCAGCACGTGGTTGGAACCGCCGACATAATCGCCGATGGCCTCCGGCGTATAACGGCCGAGGAACACCGCGCCGGCATTGCGTACCAGTGCCAGAAGTTCGTCCGGCTGGTCGACCGCCAGTTCCAGATGCTCCGGAGCGATGCGGTTGATCAGCGGCGGCGCCTCGCCGAGATTGCGCACCACGATGGTCGCGCCATAATCGCGCCAGCTCGCACCGGCGACGTCGGCGCGCGGCAGAGTCTCGAGCTGTCGGGCGACCTCGCGCTCGACCGATGTCGCGAACACCACGTCGTCGGTGATCAGGATCGACTGGGCGGCGGCGTCGTGCTCCGCCTGGGCGAGCAGGTCGGCCGCGACCCAGGCCGGATCGTTGTCGCCGTCGGCGACCACCAGCACCTCGGAGGGGCCCGCCACCATGTCGATGCCGACCGTGCCGAACACGCGGCGCTTCGCGCAGGCGACATAGGCGTTGCCGGGGCCGACGATCTTGGCGACCGGACGGATGGTCTCGGTGCCGTAGGCGAGCGCGGCGATCGCCTGCGCGCCGCCGACGCGATAGATCTCGTCGACGCCCGCGAGCCGCGCGGCCACCAGCACGAGCGGATTGATCTCGCCGCCCGGCGCCGGCACCACCATGACGACGCGCGGCACGCCGGCGACCTTGGCCGGCACGGCGTTCATCAGCACAGAACTCGGATAGCTCGCCGTGCCGCCCGGCACGTAGAGGCCGACCGCCTCGATGGCCGTCCAGCGATGGCCGAGCTCGACGCCGAGGCCGTCGACATAGCGCTCGTCGGCCGGTTTCTGGCGGCGATGATAGGCCTCGATGCGGTCCCGGGCGAATTCCAGCGCGGCCCGGGTCGGACCGTCCACCGCCGCCTCGGCCGCATCGATCTCCGCCGGCGTGACGGCGATGCCGAGGTGTGCGAGGTCGACGCGATCGAAGCGGGCGGAGAGATCGATCAGCGCGGCGTCGCCGCGGGCACGCACGTCGGCGATGATCTCGGCCACGGCGGCGTCCACCTCTTCGGACACCTCACGCTTGGTGGAGAGCAGGGCTGCGAAGCGGGCCTCGAAGTCTGGCTGTCGGGTGGAAATGCGGATCGCCAAGTCAACCTGCCGAGAGTTTCAAGCCAAGAAGGCCGAGAAGAACGGGAAGAACAGATCGGAGAATGCGGGGCGGAGCGCCGTGCGGCGGTCCTGCGGCCGGCGCCGACGTGCGGCGGCCGGGCTTTCAGTCGGTCGCTTCGTGCTCGGGCCGCGCGCGCGCCGCCCAGGCTCCGCCGAGATCGGCAAGCCGGGCCTCGATGCACTCGACCTCGAGACGGATGCGCCCGCCGCCGGCAAAATGAAGGGTGACGATTCCGGCCGGTCCGTCGGTGGCGGCGAAGGTGACCGCCAGCAGCACAGCGACCGCGTTGTCGTCGTCCGGCCGGATGCCGGTCGAAACCACCCTGGAAACCCGGTCGAAATGCAGAACGGCGGCGCGCCGCTCGTCGGCCCTGTCGCCGACGCGGAGCGCCTTCTCCCAGGCGAAGCGGTTGAGCGGCAGCACGAAGCGGCGCTCGCCGGCGAGCCAGCGGGCGAGACCCGGCCGGGTCACGGCATCCTGCACATGAGCGGAAACGATCGCGAGATCTTCCGCATCGAGCGCGATGAGCTTGATCACATCCATGAGGCTGCCACCGGATAATCCCTTCCGGCGGTAGTTAGTCCGTTCGCCGTGCGCGTGCAAGGCGCTCGGCCGCAGGGCAGACGAACGGATAACGGGCAACGGCGGCGGGTGGCGGCCCGCGCGCCGCCTGGCATCAGGCCGACAGACGCTCGATCTCGGCGCCGCAGCGCGAGAGCTTGTCTTCCAGCCGCTCAAAGCCGCGGTCGAGATGGTAGACGCGGTTGACCGTCGTCTCGCCTTCGGCCGCAAGGCCGGCGATCACCAGCGAGACGGAGGCGCGCAGGTCCGTCGCCATCACCGGCGC
>JAEZMP010000233.1 GCA_023442215.1 Pseudomonadota bacterium | reverse complement strand
GCTCAACATGCGTACCGTTGACATGATGCTGAGGCGGTTGGCCCTTGCGGTCGCCCTCTCCTTGGCCACCGTTCTGGCCGCCCCGCAGATGCCTCTGCTGGGGGTGACCGCCGCATATGCGGACGTGGTCAACAGGATCGTCGTTTCCGGATCGTCCCGTGTCGATTCGGAAACCGTGCAGGCTTACCTCACCATCAAGCCGGGCCGTCCGTTCGGCGCGGCCGATATCGACGAGTCGCTCAAGGCGCTCTATGCGACCGGCCTCTTCAAGGACGTGAAGATCAGCCAGCAGGGCGGCAGCCTCGTCGTTTCGGTGGTCGAGAACCCGATCATCAACGAGATCGCGTTCGAGGGTAACAAGCGCCTCTCCTCCGAGACGCTGACCGGCATCGTCGAGTCCAAGTCGCGCTCGGTGCTCACCACCGCCCGCGTCCAGAGCGATGTGCAGCGCATCATCGATGCCTACCGAGCCAGCGGCCGGTACCGCGCGACCGTGACGCCGAAGATCATCGAGCTGCCGCAGAACCGCGTGAACCTCGTCTTCGAGATCAACGAGGGCGACAAGACCGGCGTCTCCTCCATTTCGTTCGTTGGCAACCATGCCTTCAGCGACGGCCGTCTGCGCGACGTCATCCGCACGCGTGAAACCGGTTTGCTCGGCTGGCTGCGCACGACCGACACCTACGATCCGGACCGCCTCGCGTCGGACGAGGAGCAGCTGCGCCAGTTCTACTACAATCACGGCTATGCGGATTTCCGCGTCGTGTCGGCCTCGGCCGAGCTCGACCGTGAGCGCAACACCTTCTTCATCACCTTCACGGTGGACGAGGGCCCGCTCTACCGCTTCGGCGACATCAATGTAGAGAGCTCGCTGCAGTCGCTCGACTCGTCCCGCATGATGCGCGTCGTCACCACTCGCAAGGGCGCGGTCTACAGCGCGGCGGACGTCGAGAAGTCGATCGAGAACCTCACCATCGAGGCGTCGAAGGACGGCTATGCCTTCGCCCAGGTCCGGCCGCGCGGCGACCGCGACTACGAGAACCACACCATCTCGATCACCTATTCGCTGGACGAGGGCCCACGCGCCTACATTGAGCGGATCAACATCCGCGGCAACACCCGCACCCGCGACTACGTCATCCGTCGTGAGTTCGACGTGGTCGAAGGTGACGCGTACAACCGCGTGCTGATCGACCGCGCCCAGCGCCGCCTGAACAATCTCGGCTTCTTCAAGACGGTGAACATCACCACCGAGCCGGGCAGCGCGCCCGACCGCGTCATCGTCAACGTGGACGTGGAAGAGCAGTCGACCGGTGAAATCTCGTTCGGCGTGGGTTACTCCACCACGGACGGCGTGATCGGCGACATCTCGCTGACCGAGAAGAACTTCCTCGGCCGCGGCCAGTATGTCCGCGTGGCGGTCGGCGGCGGTTCGTCCTCGCAGAATGCGGCGCTGTCGTTCACCGAGCCGTACTTCCTCGGCCGGCGCATCGCGGCGGGCTTCGACCTCTACGGCACCAAGCTCGACACCACGAGCTACCGTAACTACGAGCAGAAGACCGTCGGCGGCACCATCCGCTTCAACTTCCCGATCACCGAGGAATTCAACGTCGGCACCTACTATCGGCTCGACCACAACGACGTGACCGTGCCGAACGAGTATGGCCAGATCTCCTCGGCGATCATGGAGTCCCAGGGCACGACGCTGACCTCGGCGATCGGCGCCACGCTGACCTACAACAAGCTCGACAGCAACCTGAACCCCCAGGACGGCTACTACGCCAAGCTGACTCAGGAGTTCGCGGGCCTCGGCGGCGACGTGCGCTACTACAAGCTCGGCGTCGACACGCGCTACTACCAGAGCATCTATGCCGACTGGGGTCTGCTCGGCATGCTGCGCGCCCAGGGCGGTCTGATCCAGGGCATCGGCGACAACCTCAACGCGACCCAGCAGCTCTATGTGGGCGGCGACATCATCCGCGGCTTCCAGGACAACGGTATCGGCCCGCGTGACGCCTCGTCCGGCGATGCGCTCGGCGGCAAGTTCTTCTGGGCGGTCAGCGCGGAAGCCGATGCTCCGATGCCGTACATCCCGCAGGAACTGGGTCTGTCGTGGGCGGTGTTCACCGACGCCGGTTCGCTGTGGGCCGTCGACAAGGGCATCAACGGCGCCCACGTCTTCCCGTCGCCGGTCACGGTGGTCGAGGGCGACGATATGTCGGTCCGCTGGACGGCCGGCTTCGGTGTCCGCTGGCAGTCGCCGTTTGGTCCGCTCCGCGCCGACTTCGCGTGGCCGATCATGAAGGAGAGCTTCGACCAGACCGAAGTGTTCCGTCTCAGCGGCGGCACGCGGTTCTGATCCGTCGGCTGTCCCCGCTGCGGCGGGGGCGCCAGGCTCCGGAAATCGACAGGGTGGCCGCCAGCGCGGTCACCCTTGTCGTATCAGGAGGTGCGGCGCGGCACCGGGGCAGGGCCCCGCGAGGTGCGCGGCTGCCTCAGGCGCCGGAAGTCCGCGATATTCGGCGCAGGCTTCCGACGGGCTCATTCCGGGCCGGCGGCCGGCGCGGCGGCATCCGCGTCGATCTGAACGGCCGGGATCTGCCCGAGGACTCGAATCTGAGCGATTTCCTGCAAGCCGGATGTCTCCGTTCGATCGCAGGGCGCTCCGGACAATCCGATACGGCATTCTGCAGGCGCACCCGGCGTGCGGCGATGCCGTCGCAGCCGATGGCGTTTTGATGACTGATCCCGTTTTCTTTACCGTTCCCGAGCCCATGACCATCGAACGGCTGGCCGAGATCGGCGGCGGCCGGGTGGTGCGGGGCGATCCCGGCTTGTTCGTGGCCTCCGTCGCCCCGCTCGACGAGGCCGGCCCGAGCCATCTCAGCTTCATCGACAACCCGCGTTATCTCGGCCAACTGGCGGAAACCCGCGCGGCGGCGGTGTTCTGCCCGCCGAAGTTCGTCGACCGCGTTCCCGAAGCCACCGCCGTCATCGAGGCGCGGCAGTCCTATCGCGCCTTCGCGAAGGCGACCGCTGCGCTCTATCCGGAAGCGATGCGCCCGGTCGGGGTCATTCGCGGCAGCGGAATCTCACCGGCCGCCCATGTCGATCCGTCGGCGACGCTCGAGGACGGCGTGGTGGTCGAAGCCGGTGCCGTCATCGGCCCGCGGGTGGAGATCGGCGCCGGCACCGTCATCGCGGCAACGGCTGTCGTCGGCGCCGGGGTGCGGATCGGCCGCCACGGCTATATCGGCGCGGGTGCCGTCGTTCAGCACGCTCTCATCGGTGACCGCGTCATCATCCATCCCGGCGTGCGCATCGGTCAGGACGGCTTCGGCTTTGCCATGGGCCCCGGCGGGCATCTGAAGGTGCCGCAGATCGGCCGGGTCGTGGTTCAGAACGACGTCGAGATCGGCGCGAATACCACCATAGACCGTGGCGCCAATCGCGACACGATCATCGGTGAGGGCACGAAGATCGACAATCAGGTCCAAATCGGCCACAACGTCGTCGTCGGGCGCCACTGCGTGATCGTCTCGCAGGTCGGCATTTCCGGGTCGACGGTGCTTGAGGATTATGTCGTGCTGGCCGGCAAGGTGGGCCTCTCCGGCCACCTGAAGCTCGGGACCGGCGCCCAGGTCGGCGGCGGCAGCAATGTCGCCCACGACATTCCCGCCGGAGAGCGCTGGATGGGAACGCCCGCCCAGCCCATCCGCGAATGGACACAGGAGAAGCGGGTCGTCGCAGAGCTTGCCAAGGCAAGGCGCACCCGGGACACGAAGGACGAGGAGCCGACACGTTGACGGTCGACGGACAACACGAAACCACGATCGGCGGGGAAGCCGCCGTCGCGAGCCCGGCGGCCGAACAGCCGAAGACACTCGGCGCCGCCGACATCCACGCCATCCTCAAGATGCTGCCCCACCGCTATCCCTTCCTGATGGTGGATCGCATCGCCGAGATGTCGGGCGACGAGTCCTGCATCGGCTACAAGAACGTCACGTTCAACGAGCCGCATTTCCAGGGCCATTTCCCGGCACAGCCGGTGATGCCGGGCGTGCTGCTGATCGAGGGCATGGCGCAGACTGCCGGCGCGCTCTGCATCTACGCCCGCACCGACAAGGGCAGCCCGAGCCTCGTCTATCTGATGACGATCGATGCGGCGAAATTCCGCAAGCCGGTCGTGCCCGGCGACGTGGTCGAGTACCACGTCAAGAAGGTGCGCAACCGCGGCAATATCTGGAAATTCCACTGCGACGCGATCGTGGCCGGCGCCAAGGCGGCCGAGGCCGACATCAGTGCCATGCTGGTCGACGCGTGATGACGGGGGTCTCCGTGGAGACTGAAGCGCAGACTGCCCCGACCGTCGTCCACCCGACGGCGATCGTCGAGCCCGGTGCCCGGCTCGGCGCCGGTGTCCGGATCGGCCCGTTCAGCATCATCGGTCCCGAGGTCGAACTCGGCGATGGTGTGACGGTCGAATCCCATGTCGTCATCCAGGGCCGCACCACCATCGGCAACGGATGCCGCATCTTTCCGTTCGCCGCCATCGGCCTGCAGCCGCAGGACCGCAAGTTCAAGGGTGAGGCGAGCGCGCTCTCCATCGGAGCCGACACCGTCATCCGCGAATATGTGACGGTGAACACCGGCACCGAAGGCGGCGGGATGACGACGCGGATCGGCGAGCGCTGCCTGTTGCTCGCCCACGCCCACGTCGGCCACGACTGCCAGATCGGCAATGGCGTCCTCCTCGTCAACAACGTGCTGCTCGGCGGCCATGTCGAGATCGGCGACCATGCCAGCCTCGGCGGCGGCTCTGCCGTGCACCAGTTCGTGCGCATCGGCGCCTATGCCTTCCTCGGCGGCCTCGCCGGCCTCGAGCACGACCTGATTCCGTTCGGCATGGCGATCGGCAACCGCGCGCACCTCGCCGGCCTCAACCTCGTCGGCATGAAGCGCCACGGCTTCCCGCGGGAGGATATCCACGCGGTGCGCAGCGCCTACCGCGCGCTCTTCGCGGAAAGCGGCACGCTGGCCTCGCGCACCGAATCCGTCGCCGCGTCCTTCGGGCATGTGAAGCCGGTTGCGATGGTGACGGATTTCATCCGCGCCGGCGGTCACCGCTCGCTGTGCACGCCGTTGTCCGGCAACGGCGGCGCGGCAGACGACGAGGCCTGAGCCTGCCATGTCGGTTGCCGCGGAACAGACGCTGCTCGCCATCGTGGCCGGCGGCGGAAAGCTGCCCGCCGACGTCGCTGCATCTGTCGCCCGCACCGGGCGGCGGATGCTGATCGTCGCCGTTCGCGGAGAGGCGGACCCCGAGGCGCTGGCCGGGTTCGATCCGGTCTGGGTCGAATGGGGCCAGGTCGGGCGCATGTTCGAGATCCTCGCCCGCGAGGGCGCACGCGACACGCTGCTGGTGGGCTCCATCGTCCGCCGGCCGGACTTCCGCGCCATCGCCGGCGACTTCGGCACCTTGCGGCGGCTGCCGCGCATCATCTCCGCCATCGTCGGCGGCGACGACACGGTGCTGACGGGTGTGATCCGCATCTTCGAGCGCGAGGGCCTGCACATCGTCGGCATCGGCGACGTTGCGCCGGAACTGCTGATCGGGCTTGGGCCCCAGGGCCGGCGCAAGCCGGAGGCCGCGGCGAAGGAGGCGATCGAAGCGGCCGCCGCCGCCGTCAGGGCGCTCGGCCATCTCGATGTCGGCCAGGCCGCGGTTGCACTCGGCCGCCGGGTCGTCGCAATCGAGGGTGCCGAGGGCACGGACGCGATGCTGACGCGCGTGGCAGAACTGCGCGCCATCGGCCGCATCGGCCGAGGCGATCATGTCGGCGTGATGTTCAAGGGCGCCAAGACGGGCCAGGATCTGCGCGTCGACCTTCCCACCATCGGGCCTCAGACCGTGAAATTCGCCGCAGACGCCGGCCTTGCCGGCATCGCCGCCGAGGCGGGCCGGGTGGTGATGGTTTCGCGCGAGGAGACGCTGGCGCTCGCCGACGAGCGCGGCCTGTTCATCGCCGGCGTTCCGCCGTTGAAGGCTGTGCCGGGGCCGAACGCTTGAGCCGGCGCCCGAACCCTCGGGTGTTCCGGGCCGGAAGGGCAGGGCCGTGAGCACGCGGGAGATCGACATGCCGGAGACAACCCCGCCGCGCCCTGCGCGCCCCGACGGACGCCCGCTGCGCCTCTTCATCGTCGCCGGTGAGGAATCCGGCGATCAGCTCGGCGCGGCGCTGATCCGCGCACTGCCCGGCGTGCTCGACGGCCCCGTGGAGTTCGCCGGCATCGGCGGCGAGCGCATGGCGCGGGCCGGCATTACGTCGCTGTTTCCGCTGTCCGACATCGCGGTCATGGGCATGACGGAGGTGCTCGCGCGCCTGCCGACGATCCTGCGCCGCATCCGGGAAGCGGCGGATGCGGCGATTGCCGCCGAGCCGGACGCGGTCATCATCATCGACAGTCCGGACTTTACCCACCGGGTGGCGAAGCGCATCCGCAAGGCCCGCCCGGCGCTGCCGATCGTGGACTATGTCAGCCCGTCGGTGTGGGCCTGGCGGCCCGGCCGCGCGCGCAAGATGGCGGCCTATGTCGATCATCTGCTGGCGATCCTGCCGTTCGAGCCCGAGGCGCATCGCCGGCTCGGCGGGCCGCCGTGCACCTATGTCGGCCATCCGCTGCTCGATCATCTGGCCGAACT
>JAEZMP010000211.1 GCA_023442215.1 Pseudomonadota bacterium | reverse complement strand
GTTGAGCGTCTTGCCACGCCGGCGCAGCAGCGCGGCACCGAGCAGCGGCCCGAGCCACGGCCGGCTGGGGATCGGCTGGAGCACGGTCCAGGCATCGACGGCGATGGCCGCTGCCAGCATCGCCGGCTGTCCGCCGGTCGCGGCCACGACATCGCACCATTCCTCGATCGCCGCCTCGCCATCGTCGTCGTCCGGCTCGGCCTGCCGGGCGCTGCGCTCTCGCACAGACACAGCCGGCTGGCTGTCCGCCGTCGGCTCCTCCCCTGCGAGATGACGGGTGGTCCGGGCGAGCACGGCGTCGAGGTCGGCGAACAGCGACGCCATGGCATCCGGCTCGGCGGCTCGCTGGCGCATCGGAGCCGCCGGTTCCGACCGGTCGCCATCGCGGCGCGGATCGGCGACGCCCTTCAGTCGGGCAAGCCCGGCGGGCGTGAACGGCTCCTCCGCAGGAGCCCCGATCATCAGCCGGCGGGTGGCGAGAACGGCGGCAGCGCGGGCGAGTTCCGCGGTCGGTGCACGGATGTCCATCGCCGCGTCGTTGAGCACGAGGTCCTCGAGCGGCACCAGCGCCCCTTCGAGGCGCAGCGACGCGCTGGCCTCGCTGTAGTCCGCGCGGGCGCGCCAGCCCTCGGCCACGGGGCTGCCCGCGAGCCGCTCGTCCAGGCGCGTCAACGTCGCTTCGGCGCGCTCGAAGGCACCGATCAGGGATCGCCAGGGAACCGGGTCGACGATGAGATACGGCATGATGTCAATGAACCATGCCGATCGCCCGCCGTCGACCCGCAGGCGCTGTTACGCGGCCGGCGGCGGGCTTTTCTTCCGCCGGCGGGCGAGCATGTTCAGCGCCTCGACGGCGGCGGAGAACGCCATCGCCGCGTAGATGTAGCCCTTCGGCACGTGGAAGCCGAAGCCGTCGGCGATGAGGGTCGTCCCGATCAGCAGAAGGAAGCCGAGCGCCAGCATGACGATGGTCGGGTTCTTGTGGATGAAGCCGGCCAGGGGATCGGCCGCCAGCAGCATCACGGCAACTGCGACGAGGACGGCGACGACCATGATCGGGATGTGGTCGGTCATGCCGACCGCGGTGATGATGCTATCGATGGAGAACACCAGATCGAGCATCAGGATCTGCACGATCGCCGCGGAGAAACTCAGCGTCGCCTTGCCGCTCGTGAGCATGTCGCCGGAATCGGGGTCGACAGTGTGGTGGATTTCCTTGGTCGCCTTCCAAACCAGGAAAAGACCGCCCGCGACGAGGATGATGTCCCGCCAGGAGAAGCCGTGTCCGAACGCCTCGAAGATCGGCGTCGTAAGCTGCACGATGAACGCGACGGTTCCCAGCAGGGCGAGGCGGAGGACCAGAGCCAGACCGATGCCGATGCGACGGGCCGAACTGCGTCGCTCCTCAGGCAGCTTGTTCGTCAGAATCGAGATGAAGAGGAGATTGTCGATGCCGAGCACCACTTCCATGGCGATCAGCGTGGCGAGGGCGGCCCAGGCGGCCGGATCGGCGGCGAGGCTGGCAAGATAGTCCAAGTGGAACTCCCGTCTGTGGCATCAAGGCTCCACAACTGTGATAGCCGCATGCCACAATCAACGTGGCACGCTGCAGACGGTATGATCACGAAATCGCGAGGCCGCTTCAACGCGTTTCGGCGGCCCCGTCGCCGCCGCCTTCAGCCGGCGACCGCGTCCTTCAGCCGGCCCACGATGGTCTCCAGAATCTTCACGCGGGAATAGAGCTTGTCCTGCGCCTCCACCAGCGTCCAGGGCGCGAACGTCGTGCTCGTCCGGTCGACCATATCGTTGGCTGCGGCTTCGTAAAGCGGCCATTTCTCGCGGTTGCGCCAGTCGTCCGGCGTCAGCTTGAAGCGCTTGAAGGGAACCGCCTCGCGCTCCTTGAAGCGCCGGTACTGTTCGTCCTGGCTGATCGCCACCCAGAACTTCAGGACGAGGAAACCGTTGGCGTCGAGGTCGCGCTCGAAGTCGTTGATCTCACCGTAGGCCCGCATCCAGTCTTCCTCGGTGCAGTAGCCCTCGACGCGCTCCACCAGCACGCGGCCGTACCAGCTTCGGTCGAACACTGCCGAATGGCCAACCGCGGGGATCCGGCGCCAGAAGCGCCAGAGATAGGGGTGCGCGAGTTCCTCGTCGCTCGGCGCGGCGATCGGATGGACCCGCACGCGGCGCGGATCGAGCGCCTGGCGCAGCCGCATGATGGCGCCGCCCTTGCCGGCAGCGTCGTTACCTTCGAACACGCAGATCAGGCCGCGCTTGCGCATCGCCTTCGATGCCATCCGCTCGGCGATGCCGAGCTGCGCCTTCTCCAGACGGTCCTTGTACTCGTCCTCGTCGAGACGCTTGGAGAGATCGAGCGAGCCGACAAGTGAGGCGACCGGCAGCTTGAAGCGGGTCGACGGCGCGGAATCGGCGCCGGCCGCGCCCGCCGGCGTCTCGTTCGCCTGCATCGGGCCGCACGGGGCGGACGGTGTGGAGGCCGCGCTCGGCGCGGGCGCCGCGACCTGGGGAGCGCTGGCGCGCAGCAGCGCATCGAGCAGCGCCTTGCCGGCTGCGGCATCGCGGTAGCGGCTGTCACCGGCCGGAACGACGATCCAGGGCGCATAAGCGGTCGAAGTGATCTCGGCGACGCGCACGCTTTCCATCAGAAGCCGGTCATGGTCCTTGCCGGTCTCCACCTGGGGCCATTCGCGGATGGTCAGGTCGTCGACGCCGCGGTGGCCGTTCGCCCGCTTCAGCCGCTCGGTCGCCTCGTCACGGTTGAGGTGCAGCCAGAGCTTGACGATGACGACGTTCTCGGCCGAGAGCATCGCTTCCATACGGTTGACGCGGTCGAGCGTGTGGGTCAGCACCGCCGGGGAAACATCGCCCTCCAGCATCTCGCGCAGAATGATGTGATACCAGTTGCCGAGCATCACGCCGATCCGGCCCTTGGCCGGAAGATCGCGCCAGTAGCGCCACGCCTGCGGGTGGTGATGGTGGAAGCGATCCGGATTGTCGTAGGAAATCGTCTCGAGATAGTGGGCGTCGAGCCACTGGTAGAAGCGGTTCAGCACCTGGCCCTTGCCGGCGCCGTCCGGGCCGTTCAGGAGCACCAGCACCGCCTTCTTGCGCTGGTCCACCAGGTCGAACTGGGCGTTCAGCAGGTCCTCGCGCAGCTGCGGCTCCAGCTCCCGGAACGCATCCTTGGTCAGGCTGTGGGCGAGCTTCGTGGCTGAATCGAACATGGCTTCTCCCGGTCGGGCGGTCCTTGCCGGCCTTCCGCCGCGCGGGCGCGCGGCATGCGGCGTTCCCCATGCCCCCCGTTGAAAACCCAAATCGCCGGTTTGGCAATCGCGGCGAGGACGATTGCCGTGCGGGTCGGAAAGCCCGGGACGGGGTCGCCCCTATTCCGCCGCGCGTTTCAGCGCAGCCTGGTCCGCGTCGACCGCCGCCGCGAAACGCCGGGCCAGCACGGCGCAGGTCATCAGCTGGATCTGGTGGAAGAACATCAGCGGCAGCACGATGGCACCAACGTCCTGACCGCTGAAGATGACGTTCGCCATCGGCGCGCCGGATGCGAGGCTCTTCTTCGAGCCGCAGAACGTGATCGTGATGCGGTCCGCGCGGTTGAAGCCGAGCCAGCCGCTGCCGAAATAGGTCATCACCAGCACGACCGCGAGCAGCACGGCATCGAGCACGAGCACGATGGCGAGCGAGCCGATGGAGATCTGGTGCCAGATGCCGCCGATGACCGCCTCGCTGAACGCCGCGTAGACCACCATCAGGATCGATCCGCGGTCGACGATCTGTGTGAGGATCTTGTGGCGGCCCAACCAGCTTCCGAGCCACGGCTGCACGATCTGGCCGGCGATGAACGGCGCCAGCAGCTGGAGCAGGATGGACACCAGGGCGTCGGTCGAAAAGCCGCTGCCGTGACCGAGGCTATGGAAGATCACGCCGCTCAACAGCGGCGTGATGAACATGCCGAGGATATTCGATGCCGAGGCGGCGCAGATCGCCGCCGGCACGTTGCCCTTGGCGATCGAGACGAACGCGATCGACGACTGCACCGTCGACGGCAGCACGCACAGGAACATGATGCCCGTGACGAGCGCCTGGGGCAGGATGCCCGGCATCAGGAACACGGCCGAGCCCAGCACCGGGAACAGCACGAACGTCGTCGCGAGAATGACGATGTGAAGCCGCCAGTGCGTCAGGCCGGCGATGACGACCGCCCGCGAGAGCCGCGCACCGTGCAGGAAGAACAGGAGCGCGATGGCGAGGGTCGTCGCGGTATCGAACCCGCGCGCCGCTTCTCCCCGGATCGGCAGCAGCGACGCCAGCACGACCATGCCGACGATCGCAATCGTATACCACTCACGCTTGAGGAACCGAACCAAGGCGCCAATCCCGAACCGATGCTTGCGGAGAACCGAAGCACCCGCGAGAGGCATGGCGGAACGCGTCGGCGAGCCGGCACCATAGCTGATTTCAGCGGCGAACGAGATATTCCCGCCGGGAAAAGCAGCCTCAATCCGGCGCATCGCAGAGAACCCGCACACGCGCAAAGCAAAGCCCCGCTCCGGCGGCAACCAGAGCGGGGCTTATCGTGCGGCGCCGACCGCGGGAAGGCGGCCGCGCCGGGATCAGGCCGCCTGCTTGGCGCCCACCGCGCCGGGAAGATCGACTTCGACCTCGAGGGTCGACATCAGGTCCTCGCGGCGCATCGCCACCCGCACCTTGTCGGAAGCGACGTCGACATGCTTGGCGATGGCCTTGAGGATCTCCTCGCGCAGAACGAGGATCAGGTTCGGATCGCCGCCGACGCCACGCTCGTGCTGGAGCAGGAGCTGGAGCCGGTCGCGCGCCGCCGAGGCGGGAGGAACACGCTTCGCCCGGAAGAAATTGAAACGCTTCATGCCGCCCTCCGTCCGAACAGCCGGGTCATGAAGCCGCGGCGCTCGTTGGTCACCACCATCGGCACGTCCTCGCCCGTCAGGCGCTTGGCGGCGTCGGTATAGGCCCGGCCGGCGGCGCTGAGCGGGCTCAGGACCGTCACCGGCGAGCCGAGATTCGAGGCACGCAGGACTTCCTCGCTCTCCGGCACCACGCCGACCAGCGGCACGGACAGGATTTCGAGCACGTCCTCGATCTTCAGCATCTCCCCGCGCTCGGCGCGGTTGCGATCGTAGCGGGTGATCAGCAGGTGCTTGTCGATGCGCCCGCCGTCCTCGGCCTTCTTGGTCTTGGAATCGAGCATGCCGATGATGCGGTCGGAATCGCGCACCGACGACACTTCCGGGTTGGTCACGACCACCGCGACGTCGGCGAAGCGCATGGCGAGGGTGGCGCCGCGCTCGATGCCGGCCGGGCTGTCGCACACGACCCAGTCGAACTCCTTCTTGAGTTCGTCGATGACGCGGGCGACGCCTTCCTCGGTCAGTGCGTCCTTGTCACGGGTCTGGGAGGCGGGCAGCAGGAACAGGCTCTCGATGCGCTTGTCGCGGATCAGCGCCTGGTTGAGCTTGGCATCGCCCTGAACGACATTGATCAGGTCGTAGACCACCCGGCGCTCGGCGCCCATGATCAGGTCCAGATTGCGAAGACCGACGTCGAAATCGACGACGGCCACCTTCTTCTTGCCGCCATCGGCAAGGGCTGCTCCGAGAGCGGCAGTCGACGTCGTCTTGCCGACTCCGCCCTTGCCCGACGTCACGACCAGAACTTTGGCCATCTTTCCTGCCTCCATGCTCGATCAGCCGAGCGCTGCCACCTTCATCGCATCGCCTTCGAGCCAAGCCTGCACCGGCTTGCCCCTCAGATCGCGCGCCAAATCTTCCGTCGTCTTGTAGAGACCGTCGATCGCCAGCAGTTCCGCCTCCATCTTCCGGCAGAAGATGCGCGCCTTCGGGTTGCCGCCGCAGCCGGCGATCGCACGGCCGCGCAGGGTGCCGTAGACGTGGATCGAACCGCCCGCGACCACCTCCGCCCCCGAGGCGACCGAGCCGAGCACGGTCACGTCGCCCTGCGGGAAGAACACGGACGCGCCCGAGCGCACCGGCTCCTCGATCAGAAGCGAGGCCGCTTCCTGCCGCGAGGCGGGCTCGATGCGCGGCATGTCGCGCACCGGCTGCGGGATCGGCGCCGGCTCCTGCGCCCGCGCTTCCACGGCCGGCTTCTCGTCCGCGCCATCGGTCAGCTTGTCCGGGTCCACGACCTTGCCGCCGGTGAACAGCGGCGGCATCTCCGGCGTGACCCACGAGGGCTTCGCCCCCTCGATGCCGACGAGCCGCACGCCGCGCTCGGTAAAGCCCGCGACGAGCGCCTCCACATCCGACCGCCCCTTGGCCACCGCCGACACGTCCAGCACCACCGGACGGGTGCGGAAGAAGCCCGGCGACTGCACCGACCACGCATCGAGGCCGGCGAACCACGCCTCGGTCGGCTCTTCCGGCGTCAGCACCAGGGCCAGATAGGAACGGCCACGAAACCGGATCGGAAGGCGAGGCTGTCTGATGGCGATGGTCACGATCGTGTCTCTCCGTGTGCTTCCAGTCAGCGCCGATATGGTTAATTGCGGGTTAACGGCGGTTAACCTTTCCATGCCGCTCTGTGGAAAGCACAGCCCCGGCGAGGACAACATCGCCATTTCCCCTGCCGCTCGATGGCCGAACGCCGCCGGATACACAAGCCCCCGCGCGCACGAATTGCTTTTTTCTATGTTATTTCAGATACTTCAATGGCGGCGACACGGAGCACTCGCCGCCCGCGTCTCCGGCGCATCGCCGGATCCGGACACACCGCGCGAGTCGGGGATAAGGCCGTCCGGCACCTCGCAGGCGAATCTCCCCGCGGCGGTCGCGACGTCGAATCGTTTACGAATGACCGCCCGATTCTCGTCGGAACGGCCCGCCCGGTCC
>JAEZMP010000134.1 GCA_023442215.1 Pseudomonadota bacterium | reverse complement strand
ATGACCAGCAGCCAGCCCAGGATCATGAAAACGATCTCAAGTGCGGTCAGCCGCATCGCGAATGTCGGCCGCAGCGGCCGTCGCTGGCGTGGCGCCCCGTGGAGCGAGCACGATTGGAGCTGGGGATTCTGCGATGATACGCGCCGCGACGGCGCCCCAGGCGCCGACGCTGGGCCATCCGATCGACTTTGCTTCCTGGTCGTCGGACGGAAAGCCGAGCGTGACGGCGTCGATGTCTCCGCCTTTCCGTGCCGCCTCGATCTGTGCAACGGCCGCTGCCGCGGCGGCGTGTTGTTTCGAGATCAGGGATTGCAGTTCCTGGATCACGCCGGGCGGGCATGTCCTGCGGCCGCTCGACCAACTGTTCACCGTGGCAGGCGGGACACGGTGAAACTCGCTGGCCTCCCGAAGTGAGAGGCCAGCGAGACGAAGCAGCGCGGAAAAGGGCGTCATTGGGCTGGGCTCGCGTACGGCACAAGCCAGATTTCGGCTCCGTCGGGATTATGCCATCCGCTGGTCAAGGCGCGGTTGGCCTCCTGCTTCGCGGCCTCGAAGGCATCGGCGAGGGCCGCGTCATGGGGTTCCATCTCGATCCTAGCGTCGAAGGCTGCCGCCGCGGCGGCAAAGCCGGCCGGCGTCGTGATACCGTACGCGGCGAGACTCTTGTCCGCCGCTTCTGTGGCCCGGTCGAGATCGGCCTGATGGACGTACTCGCCGCCGTGGGTGTGCTCGATGAGATAGATGGACATGCAGGCCTCCTGCCTCTTGCTGCGGGCTGTCCCGCTGCGATGGGAGTAGTGTACAACATTATTGTACAACGTCAAGCGTCGGTTGTGGCGTGTCCGACGGCACGCCTAGGTCTCTCCATCCTGTTTCGCGCCGGTGGCGACGATCCGCAGCGCACCGTCGGGCAGCGGGCGCTGCAGCGCTGCGGCTTCGGCCCAAGGCGCGCTGAGCCACGTCTCTATCTCTTCGGAGCGGGTGAGAATCACCGGCATGGCCTTCGGGTGAACGGTACCGACCTCGGCGTTCGGCTCGGTCGTCAGGAAGCCGAACACCTCGGCCGTCACCTCGCCTTCGGCTTTCTTTCGTGTCGACGTCCAGGACGCCCACACGCCGGCGAAGAAGGCGAGCGGCCGGTCGTCGTCTAGCGCGAACCAGACGGGCACCTTGCGGCCGTCGATGGTGTCGTATTCCGAAAAGGAGGTGAAAGGCACAACGCATCGATGCTCGATGCCCAGCCATCGGCGCCAGTGAGGTGAGGCCACGTTTCGGATGTTGGTGACGCCGGGATCGACCGTCCGGCCCTTCAGCGCGAAGGCGGGTGACGGCATGCCCCAGCGTGCCATGGCGAGTTCGCGCTCTCCTGGCGCGCCGCGCACGATCGGCGCCGCGTAATCCGGAAATATGCCGGGCAGGGGCGGCAGGTTGCCCGCATTGTTGCGCATCGCCCTGGTGGCGGCGAGGATCGCAGCCGCGCCCTTCGTCAGGCTGTAGAGATTGCACATGGTCCGCTCCTGAGCTCGTGGCGTAACCGCCTGACCGTGCTCACGCTGAGGCCGAACTCGTCGGCGATGGTCGCTATGGGGAGGTCTGCCAAGATCAACTGCGCGATATCGGGCGCGCGCCACCAGCGGGCTGGGCGAAGGACCGGTCCAAAAAGGGCATGCCGAGCATTGAGCACGGCGCCGATGCTGACCTGGTGGCGGGCCGCGAAGGCCTCGATGGTGAGGTCTGCCAGGTCACCCGCCCGATCCGACCACCACTCGGTGCGGTCGAGCTGGCGATGGTGGCCGAGCAGGCGTCGGAGGCGCTTGAGCGACGTCATTCCGATCGGCAGCCCATGTCCCCCGGGCGCGGCACGAACAGATTCAAGATGGGCGGCCAGCTGGGGTGTAACGATGATTCTCGGGCCGCCGGCGCCGGCCTTCCCGCGCGGCTCCCCTGCGGGCCAACCGAGCCGGACCGGCCACCCGTGCGCCGTCTGGCGCTCCTCCCGCACATCCCATGCATAGCCCCAGATATCGAACACGGTGTCGATAACGGTGGCGCGCCGGGACATCAGTTCATCACCTCGTCCTGCAGGACACGCCGGACCGCGTCGTCCGGATCGGATGCATCTGTCCATGTCGGATCGCCCGATCCGCTTCCGGCTACGTTAACGCCGGCACGGAGCCAGGCGGGAATCCAGACCACACGCCATTCGCATCCGCGCTCGTCGTCGATCCGGTGCAGCTCCACAGTGGTTTCCTGGGCAATGACGCGGGCCTCTTCCGTCAGCCCAATATCGGAGCCGAGCACCGTTGCGATGGCGGCTTCAATGTCATCTTCTTCGGTCGCAGGGGAAATGACGGCGTACAGCGAAGGCGGGCCGCCAGGGGCGCGCGCAGCGAGTGCGACTTCCAGCGCTGCGGCCGCCTGGTCGAGTTCGGCGCGCCGCTCCCTCGCGATGCGGAGCAGGTCTGTCAGGACGCCCGGGCGCGGGCGCGTGCGGCCCTGCCGCCAATCCTGCACCGTGTCGCGGTGAACACCAAGCGCGGCAGCCATCGGCGCCTGCCAGCGGTCGCCCCAGAGGGCGACGCCAAGCCTGGTGATGATCGACGTAGTCATGTCGAGGTTCCCTCTGCCTGGGCCATATCATTCACCTCGGTCATTAGCGGCGATCTCGCCGCGGATCGCCGTGATGGCGGCTTCGAGGCCGTCGATCTCCTCGTCCGCGTCTTCGGCAACCTCGATCAGGGCTGCCAGACGATCGTGATCGTCGTTGGCATCGAGAAGCACCGTGCACTGATCCTCGGTCAGGCTGGACAGGATGATCGCGTCAATCACGCCATCGATCTCGACGGCGGCCGTCAGGCGGTGGGAGCCGCTGAGGGCGATGTGGTGGTCGTCGGCGTCGACCAGGACGACGGGGCGGCGGAATTTTTCGCCGTCGAGCAGGCTGGCGCGGATGGCGTCGACCTTCGCAACCTCAGTTTCGTTCGGCAGATGGACCCAGCCGAGGCCGGTGCCGTTGAGTGTGGTCGCGCTGATACGGAGCGGAAACATCGGAGGGCTCTCCCTTCGGAACAGCGGGCGATCCCGCTGTGTGATCTCAACTTACGGATGGAAGCCGTTGGCGTCAATCAATTTCCTACAAATGTAGGAGTTTAAGTTCGGAAAATTAACTTGTTCCATTTTTGTTCTCATGGAATCGTAGGATAACAGTCCTATGGAGGCAGCTGATGGAACCCGCTCCCTTTGCCCGGCCTGTCGACGAGGTGGAAGTTTACATCCGGGAAGCCGGTGGCTCGTGGCCCGCCGTTCGGCGCCTGCTCGACGAAATCGCGCTGCTGACGGCCGAATGCGAGGCCATTCAACGCGCGACATCGGCAGGGTACGTCAGGCGGCGACCGTCGTGACCTCCACCGTCCGCGCTCTGATCGCGGGCCGATACCGGCTCGTCGTCTACTGCCCATGCGGGCATCACGCTTGGCTCGACCTGATCGCGCTTGCGCGCCGGGATGGACCGGACACGCCAACCGACCATTGGTCCATGCGCCGCCGGCTGCGCTGCAGTCAGTGCGGGCGGCGGAGCGCTGACGTCAAGCTGCATGTCGAGGGCGATTCTCGGCTGGGGGATCGGCCCTATACCGAGGAAGAGAGAAGCATCCTGGCGGCGTCGCGCGCCGGAGGGTCGCCACCCGTGCCCGGAACAGAACGGGAAAAAGGTTCGCCAAGCGGCGGGCTATAGCGTTGAATTCATTGCAATTGTCGAGCCCCCTAGGGAGCGCCACTTTCATCGAGCCCTGCGGCCTGCATCTCTCGCGGGCTGCTCGATGGAGCGAACATCAATCACCCACGATCTGGAATGTCCGGCAGGCACAAGCTATTGCGC
>JAEZMP010000121.1 GCA_023442215.1 Pseudomonadota bacterium | reverse complement strand
CAGGTGATCTCCGAGGTCAAGGCGTCGCCGACCCCCGTCATCGTCTTCATCGACGAGGCCCACACCCTGATCGGCGCCGGCGGCGCGGCGGGGCAGGGCGATGCGGCGAACCTGCTGAAGCCGGCGCTCGCGCGCGGCGAACTGCGCACCATCGCCGCCACCACGTGGGCGGAATACAAGAAATATTTCGAGAAGGACGCCGCCCTCACCCGCCGCTTCCAGGTCGTGAAGGTGGAGGAGCCGGCCGAGCCGGTCGCCGTCGCCATGATCCGCGGACTGGTGGCGACGCTCGAGAAGTACCACAAGGTGCGCATCCTCGACGAAGCCGTCCACGCCGCGGTCCGGCTGTCGGCACGCTATATCCCGGCGCGGCAATTGCCGGACAAGGCGGTCTCGCTGCTCGATACCGCCTGCTCGCGCGTGGCCGTCAGCCAGACGACGGTTCCCGGCACGATCGACGACCGCCGCCGCCGGATCGAGCTGATCGACACCGAACTCGCGATACTCGACCGCGAGGCCCTGACCGGCTCTGGGAACGACGAACGGCGCGAAGCGCTGCGCAGGGAACACGAGACGCTCTCGGGCGAGCTTGCGGCGCTCACGGAGCGCTGGGAAAGCGAGAAGGCGATCGTCGAGCGGCTCGAAGCGCTGCGCGAGGAGCTCGAGGCCGCCGCGCCCGGCGACGAGGCCGACCGACTGAAGGCGGACTTCGGCGCCGCCACCCTCGAATTGCAGGACCTCCAGGGCAAGCAGCCGCTGGTGTTCCCGCTGGTCGACGCGCAGGCGGTGGCCGAGGTGGTGCAGAACTGGACCGGCATTCCGGCCGGCCGGATGCAGAACGACGAGATCATGGGCGTTCTGGCCCTGCAGGCGGCGATGGAAAAGCGCGTGGTCGGCCAGTCCCACGCCATCGCGGCCGTGGCCCAGGCCATCCGCACGTCGCGCGCGCGACTGACCGATCCGCGCAAGCCGCTCGGCGTGTTCCTGATGGTCGGCCCCTCGGGCGTCGGCAAGACGGAGACCGCTCTGACGGTCGCCGACCTGCTCTATGGCGGCGAGCAGAACCTCACCACGATCAACATGACGGAGTTCAAGGAGGAGCACAAAGTCAGCCTCCTGATGGGCAGCCCTCCGGGCTATGTCGGCTACGGCGAAGGCGGCGTGCTGACCGAGGCCGTCCGCCGGCGCCCCTATTCCGTGATCCTGCTCGACGAGATCGAGAAGGCCCATCCCGGCATCCAGGACGTGTTCTTCCAGGTGTTCGACAAGGGTCAGATGAAGGACGGCGAAGGCCGCGACATCGACTTCAAGAACACCATCATCATCATGACGTCGAACGCCGCCGCCGACCTGATCGTCAAGCTGTGCGCGGATCCGGATACCATGCCGGAGCCGAGCGTGCTGGCGACGGCGCTGCGGCCCGAACTCACCAAGTTCTTCAAGGACGCCTTCCTCGGCCGCGTCACGCTGGTGCCCTATCTGCCGCTGTCGGATGCCACCATCCGCTCGGTGGTGGAACTTCAGCTCGGCCGCATCCGCAAGCGCGTGTTCGACGCCTACGAGGCCGCGTTCGAATACGATCCCGCGCTCGTGGAGACGATCGCGAGCCGCTGCACGGAAAGCGCGTCCGGCGCCCGCAATGTCGAGAACATCCTGTCGCGCACGCTTTTGCCGGAAATGTCGGCCCATGTGCTGGAAGCGCTGGCCGGCGGCGAGCGCATCACCCGGATCAAGGTCGGCGTCGGTGCAGGCGGCGACTTCGAATACGCGGTGAACTGAACCGGGTTCCGCCCCGACTTCGGCCGGGGCGGCGAACCTTGCGACGATCCTGACGAGGAGGCGGACATGCCACCGGCGGCGAGACTGGGCGACAAAGTTCTGCAGGCGGCGCCGCATTGCCATGCGCCGATGCACCCGCCGGCGCCGGTGCCCACGCCCGTTCCGCATCCGGCCATGCCGCTGACCATCATGAAGGGCTGCGCCACCGTCCTCATCGGCAACATGCCGGCCGCGCGTATGACCGACACCACGGTGCCCTGCGTGCTCGCGGGCTGCGTTCCCGGCGGTCCGGGAATGATCATGAAGGGCTCCGCGACCGTCATGATCGGCAGCATGCCGGCGGCGCGCGTGGGCGATACCTCGATGCACTCCAGTTGCGTTGCGCCGATCCCGAGTCCGACGGGATCGATTCTGCCGCCCGGCTGTCCCACGGTGATGATCGGCGGATAAAGAGGACATGCGGCGCGCCCATTTCGAGCAACTGCGCCCCGTCTGTCCGGCCTGCCGGATGCGGCAGGTCGATTCGCCGCTTTCCCTCGCCGGCGATGCCGTGGAGGCCGACGGCCGGATCACCGCCGGCGAACTGCGCTGCGGCGAGCCGGGCTGCGGCCGCAGCTTTCCGCTGATCGCCGGGGTGCCCATTCTGGTGCCGGAGCCGGATGCCTGGATCGCGGCGAACGCGCACCTCATCCTGATGCGGGAAGACCTGCACTGGTCCGCGATGGACCGCATCGCCGCGGCCTCCGGCCCCGATGCCGGCGTCAGCATCGTGCGCCAGCAGCAGGCGAGCTATGCCTTCGACCACTATGGCGACCTGACGGCATCATTCGACGATGTGGGCGGCTTCCCTCCGGAGGAAACCGGCGTGCGGGCCTGCCTCGGCGCCGCGCTCGACCGGCTGCCGGCGTTCTCCGGGCCGGCGCTCGATATCGGCTGCGCCGTCGGAAGGACCAGTTTCGATCTCGCGGCGGCGAGCGACGACGGGCTCGTGCTCGGCATCGACGTCAACTGGCCTCTGCTCGCGATCGCCCGTCATGTGATTGACAGTGGCCGGGTGCATTATCCCCATCGGCTGGTGGGGATGCGGTATGAACCGCATGATTTTCCTGTGATGTTTCCGGGCGAAGAGCGGGTCGATTTCTGGATCGCCGACGCGTTGGCGCTGCCGTTCGCGAGCGACAGCTTCGCGGTGGTGACCGCCTTCAACGTGCTCGACTGCGTGCCGGATCCGGCGCGGATGCTGGCCGAGGCCAGCCGGGTGTCGCAGGCGGAAGGTGGCGTGGCCCTCTCCACGCCGTTCGACTGGGCCTCCCACGCCACGCCGCCGCAGTCCTGGCTGGACGGACCCGCCGCGCTCGACGCGCTGATCGAGGCGCTCAACCAGACGGCAGCCCGTGAGGGCCGCAGGGTGCTGCATCCGTCGGCACCCGGCGTCGATATCGACTGGACGGTTCGGCTCCACGACAGGGCCACGATGAGCTACCGGACGCGGCTTGCGACCTTCAGGTCACATTAAAAAAGTTTCACTGGATCTATGGCGGAACAGAGATCAAAAACACGGAAATAAGGCGCCTCTGAAAACTCAGAGGAAACGCAAGCGTTTCTGTACGAACAGGTGGATCATGGCTGTTTATCTCAACTACGATGGTATCCCGGGCGAAGCCACCCAGCAGGATCACAAGAAATGGATCGACGTTCTGTCGATGTCCTGGGGCGTCGGCCGCGGCATCGCCACCGTCTCCGGCTCGGCCAACAATCGTGAAGCGTCCGAACCCTCGGTCAGCGAAGTCTCGATCGTGAAGATGTTCGACGCCGCGTCGCCGAAGCTGTTCACCGAATCCTGCACCGGCAACACCGGCAAGACGGTGAAGATCGATCTCGTCACCACCGGCAGCCCGGGCGTGACCTATGCGACCTACACGCTGACCAACGC
>JAEZMP010000092.1 GCA_023442215.1 Pseudomonadota bacterium | reverse complement strand
AGCTTGGCGGATGCCGTATAGCTTTGCTCGAGCGACAGCTGCAGCGCGTACTCGTCGTCCAGGTTGACGCCGGTCACGTTGGACAGCGCCTCGGACGCGTTGCTGAGGAGGGTGTTCTGGTACTGGGAAGACGAGGTCGTGTCGGAGCGCAGGTTCTGCAGCCAGCCGACCGACGATGAGGCGAAGCCGGCGAGCGTCCCGGTGGTGCCGATTCCCGCAGCGGCCGAATAATCGGTCCGGGTCGCCGAAAGAGCCCCGGTCAGGGCGAACAGGCGATCGGAGAAGCTGGCCGCATCGTCCGGATTGTAGTCGGTGTTGATGCCGTCGCGCAGCAGGATGGGGTTCCCGCCCTGCTCCGGGTCCACCGCCGCGTTGACGACGATCGCCCCTGCCAGCCCCGCACCGGTGACGGAGCCTGCCTTGGTGAACAGGCCGTCAGCGCCACCGTCCTGGAAGGTGTCGATCAATCCGCGGGCAACCTCGTCGAGTTGCGCCTGATAGGTCGGAGCGACCTCGTCGCGCAGCGTCGCCAGCCCGACCAGCTTGCCCGACTGGAGCGGCATGGACGCGCCGGTGCCGATGACCTGGACGCCGTCGATATAGACGGCATTGCCGGTGGTCGCCGGTGAATAGGCCGTGGTCTGATTGAATTCCACCTTGCGCGCGGTGGTCTCGAACAGCGTCACGCCGCTGTCGGTATAGATCGCCATGTCGTTGTTGCCGCGCGTCACCGTGGTGACGCCCAGCTCCTCCGAAATCTTGGCGAGCACGGCATCGCGCTGGTCGAGCTGGGTGGAGATATCGGCGCCCGCCACCGTGCCGCGGATCACGGCGTTGTTCAGATCCTGGAACTGGCCGAGCAGGTCGTTGATGTTCTCGACCGAGGACGCCATGTCGGCATCGGCCTGCTGGCGCACGGCGGTGACGGTCGTGGTCGCATCGTTGAGCGTTGCGGCGAGGTCCTTGGCCGCGGTGACGGCGCTGGCGGCGCGGTCCTGATCGCTTGGCAGGTTGGCGTACTGGGTCAGAGCATTCGCCAGCGCCTGAATCTTGGACGCGGGAGAACCCTCGTTCTCGGTGTCGCCGACCGTATCGGCGAGACGGTCGAGGCCGTCGAGCAGCGCATCCTTTTCAGCCGCGCTGGACGTGGCACCGAGCATCTTGTTGTAGAGCGCCGTATCCTGCGCGCGCCGCACGGTCGTGTAGCGCACCGAGCCGTCGGCCGTCGTGGTCGTCGCGGCGATCTTGCGGGAGTAGGTCGCGTCCGTCGCACCGGAAATGTTCTTCGCGGATGTCGAGATCTGCGCGGAGACCGACGCCATCGAGGACTTGGCGGTATTCAGGGCTAGCGAGAGGCTCATGATCCACTTCCGGCGCCAGGGTCACGCTTCGACTTCATCACCTCGATCTACGGGGCGATCAGCGCTTCAGGTTCATGAGCACGTCGAGGAGCTCGGTGCCCGTCTGGAACGACTTCGAGTTGGCCGTGTAGTCGCGCTGGGCGATGATCATCTCGGTCAGTTCGTTCGCGATATCGACGTTCGAGGACTCCAGCGCACCGGAAACGATCGAGCCGTAGGCGCCCGTCTCCGCCGTGCCGATCTGGATGCCGCCGGAATCGTTGGTCGTGGTGAAGACGTTACCCGCCATGGGCTGCAGGTTGTCCGGGCTCGCCACGGTGGCGAGCGGGATGCGGAAAGCCGCCTTGCGGGTGCCGTCCTCGTAGACCGCATAGACCACGCCGTCGGAGTCGATCACGGTGTCCTCGACGCTTTGCGGAGGCGAGCCGTCGAACGGCGCGGACGGCTGATAGTCGCCCGCAAGCGCGGTCAGGCCGGAGATGTCGACGCTGACATTGTTGCCGTTGAGAATCCCGACACTGGTCGTTGCCGGATTGGGGGTCGTGAGCTGGCCCGACGAGTTGAACACGAGGTTCTGGGTGGTGGTCGTGCCGTTCGCGGTCAGCGTCATCGTCCACGTCGCGCCAGTCGGCGGCGTTGCGGTCGCGTCGGCGGCAGCCGTCTTCGTGAACTCCACCTTGGTCAGAACCTCGTTGCCGAGATTATCGTACATCACGACCGAACTCGTCTTCGTGGCGCCGACCGCGTCGCCGTCCGGCAGGTTGGCGGAGAACGCGCCAGCCGACGTCGGCTCCGCCATCATGTTCATCGACGACATGTTGACGGGAACGAGCCCCTGGGTGCCGTTGATCACGCCGGCGGAGCCATCGGTGAGGTTGTAGCCGAGCAGGGTAAAGCCCGCGGCGTTGACGAGGTTGCCCGTCGCGCCGTCCTTCACGAACGAGCCGGCCCGGGTCAGCACCGGCGCGCCGGTGCCGTTCTGGTCGGCGACGATGAAGAAGCCGTCGCCGCCGATGGCCAGATCGGTCGAGGACGTGGTGTAGGTCCGCGTGCCCTCGTCGCCGATCGCGTAGCGCACCTTGGTCTCGACGGAGCCGGAGTTGTAGCTGCCGGTTCCCTGGTTCTCGAGCAGGAGCGACGAGAACTCCGTGGAGGCCCGCTTGTAACCGGTGGTGCTGGAGTTGGCGATGTTGTCCGAGACCGTTCCGAGCTTGTTCGACTGTGCGTTCATGCCGGAAACGCTTGTGCGCAGCACACCATAAAGGCTCATCGCTCAACTCCCCGTTGGTCGCTCATCGCGCTGCCCCGGCACAGATGCCCTGCAGGACCAAGCGCCGGTTTCCGCCATCGGCCGCTTAGCGACGGCCGCCGGATGGAGCGTGACGGAATTCCCGGGCACGGCTCCGCCCCATGAAAGCAGCTAACGCCGACTAGCTTGTGCGAGGCTGTTGCGCGGCTGGAGTTCCGCCCCGCAGCACCTGGGCCAGGTCGGCGAACGCATCCTTGCAGGCCGCTCCTTCCGGGTGCTGCCGCAGCGCATCGTAGATTTTCGGAACCAGCGCCACCGCCTGGTCCAGTTCCGTGTCGCTGCCGGCGTGATAGCCACCCATCAGCCTCAGGTCGCGGGTGTCCTCGAACCGTGAGATCATCGCGCGCAGGCGCCGGACCAACTCCCGCTCGTCCTTGCTCCACACGAGATCGGCGAGGCGGGAAATCGAGCCGAGCATGTTGACCGCGGGAAACCGGCCCTGGTCGGCAATCGAACGGTCGAGCACGATATGGCCGTCGAGCGTGCCGCGGATGGCGTCGGCCACGGGATCGTTGTGATCGTCTCCGTCCACCAGCACGGAAAACACGCCGGTGATGCTGCCGGCGCCCTCGGTGCCCGGCCCGGCGCGCTCCAGCAGCTTCGGGAGCGCACTGAACACGCTCGGCGTGTAGCCACGCGCGACCGCGGGCTCGCCGGCGGCCAGCGCGACGTCGCGCGCTGCATGGGCATAACGCGTCACGGAATCGACGATCAAGAGCACGGAATCGCCGAGATCGCGGAAATATTCCGCCACCGCCAGTGCCGATTGCGGCGCCAGCCGGCGCATCATCGGGCTCTCGTCACCCGTGGAGACCACAACCACGGAGCGAGACAGGTTCGGCGCAAGGGCGCCTTCCAGGAACTCGCGCACCTCTCGGCCGCGTTCACCGACGAGCGACACCACGACGCTGTCGAACCCCTGAGCGCGGGCGAGCATCGACAGCAGCGTGGACTTGCCCACGCCTGAACCCGCGAAGATGCCGATGCGCTGGCCCTCGCACAGGGGCGTGAACAGATCCACCACGCGCACGCCGGTGCGCAGTGGCTTGCGGATGCGCGCCCGCGTCATCGCCGGCGGCGGCTCCGTATCGACCGGCATCGCCCGCTCACCGCGCATCATCACCCCGCGGCCGTCGATCGGCTCGCCCAGGGCGTTGATGACGCGGCCCTTCCAGCTCGGATGCGGCGACAGCGCCATCGCCCCCATACGGAAGGCCACGGCACCGATCCCGACCGAAATCCTGGCGTCGAACGGCTTGATGACGGCGCCGTCGTCATTGATACGTACGACCTCGCCGAGCGCGACGCGATCACCATCCGTATAGCCGACGCGGTCGCCGAGCTTGACGAAGGGAGAGATGCCGTTCAGCCGGTAGTGCGTCGGCGCGACCTCGTTGACGACGCCGCCGACGCGCACGACCGGGACATCGACCAGAGCCGCGCTGATTGCCGCCTCAAGGCGCGCCATCGCATGCATGTTCGCCCCTCCTCGCCAGCTTGGACATCGCGGATCTTGGATCGACGGATGCCGGCTCAGGGATCTCAGGTCGGGCTGCCGAGCGAGCGGATCGCCTCATCCTGGGTGGATTCGCCCTGACCCATGGCGGAGGAGGCCATCTCGAACGCCCGCGTGACGGCGATCAGGCGGGTCATCTCCATGATCGGATTGACGTTCGCACCCTCGAGGTAGCCCTGCCGCACGCCGGCTCCCACCGGATCCTGCGGCAGCACACCGGGCTGATCGGACATCACGCCGGAATTCTCGTAGCGCGAGAGCTTGGCGTTGTCGGGCAGTTGAAACACCCCGAGGCCGCCAACCTGACGGTCGTCCTGCATGATCGAGCCGTCGTCGCCGATCACGATCGGTCCGGCCTGTGGATCGACCCGGATCGGCGCGCCACCCGGATCAAGGACCGGATAGCCCGCCACCGACTGCAGTTCCCCGACCTCATTCATCTTCAGCCGGCCATCGCGGGTATAGACGGTACCGTCCGGCGTCTGGAGAGCGAACCAGTGGTTGCCCTCGGCCGCCACGTCGAGCGGGTTGCCGGTGTAGGTCATCTGCCCAGGCCGACGGGAGATATAGGTCTCGCCGCTGGTGGGGAAGGCCACGCTCTGAGCGCGGGTCTTCGACAGAAGCGTTTCGAACTTCACTTCCTCGGCGCGGTAGCCGGGCGTCGTCATGTTGGCGAGGTTGTTGGCGATCGTCTCAAGCCTGCGGTTCATCGAAACCTGGCCGGCGAGCGCGACATAGAGGCTGGACGGCATCGGCTCAGTATCCCCCGCGCTTCAGATTGTGCAGCGTTGCCGCCAGCTCCGTGCTGACGGTGGACTGCGCGGAGCCCGCGCCGCTCGAAAACAGCGCCAGGACCGGATCGGTATCGGTGTTGTTGTTCACGTCCCACATAACCGTGAAGCGCCCGATCAGCTTCTGCAGCTTCTCGGGATCCTGCAGGTCCTTCACGTCGAGCCGCTTGTTCACGGCGGCAGCCTGCTTGTCGATGTCGGCGCCGGCCATCGCATCGGGAAAGCCGAGCACCGTCTTGACGACCTGCCAGAGCGCGGGATCGGCCAGCAGTCCGTACGCCGATTTCACGGTCGGCGCGGTCCGCTCGAAATAGAGCGCGAGGCGCACGCCCTCGTCTTCGTTCCCGGCCTCCTCCTCCACTTCCTGGCGGGCGTAGAGTTCCGTGACCTTCTTCATCGCCTCGGTGTCGGAGGTGACCTTGTCGCCCTTCGCGGCAAAGTCGAACGTTTTGGCGAAGTTGACGAAGCGGTCGTCCGCGAGGCGGTTGGCGAAGCTGTTCTTCTCCGTGATGCCTTCGTCGAGAACCTTGTGCATATACGCTTTCGCGTAGGCCATGTCCTCGAGGCCAAAGGCGTTCATCGCATAATTGAAAAGCCGGGTATCCTTGATGAAGTCGTCGATCGACTTCACGTTGCCGATATTGGCGAGGAAATACTCCGTATCGCGCTTCACGAGCGGCTCCGCCTTCTTCAGCGTGAGCGTACGATCGAGATTCCGGGCGATCAGGTTGTAGTTCGCGAACGTCGAGACCATCCGGCGCGCTCCTTCTCCTGGAAGGAGGATCACCCACCAAGCTTGCGCCAGACTGACGGGGCGGATGCGGCACACGCAGGGCGATTTCAGCCTCGCGCAAGCCAGTGCTCCTAGCTTCCACGTCTCTGGTTTGCGAAAAGGATTCGCACGTTGGGCGTTTTGATCGGACTCGTCATAGGCGTCGGCGCGCTGCTCGGCGGCTTCGTCGCGATGGGCGGCAATGTCGCGGTCATCTGGCAGCCGTGGGAATTCGTCATCATCCTGGGCATCGCGCTCGGCACCTTCATCATCGCCAATCCGATGAAAGTGATCGCGGATACCGGTCGCGCGATCGTACAGGCCATGACGGGCGCGGTTCCGAAGCGCCAGGACTTCCTCGACCTGCTGCGGCTGCTCTATACCCTGATGCGCGATCTGCGCACCCGGCCGCGCAACGAGGTCGAGACCCACATCGACGACCCCAATAATTCCGAGCTGTTCAGGCAGTTTCCGAGCATCCTCAAGGACCGGGAACTGACGCAATATATCTGCGACTATGTCCGGCTCATCATCATCGGCAATGCCCGCTCCCACGAGATCGAGGGCCTGATGGAGCAGGAGATCAACACGATCCGGCGTGCGCGCACCAAGCCGGCCTCTGCGCTGTCGACGGTCGCCGAGGCACTGCCCGCGGTCGGCATCTGTGCCGCGGTGCTCGGCATCGTCAAGGCGATGGGCGCGCTCGATCAGTCGCCGGAGGTGCTCGGCCACTATATCGGCGCGGCCCTGATCGGCACCTTCGTCGGCATCTTCATGTCCTACGCGATAGTCGGGCCGCTGGCGCAGAAGATCAGGACGACCCGCGAGTTGCAGTGTTCGCCCTACATCATCGTCAAGCAGACGCTGATCGCCTTCATGAACGGGGCGCTGCCGCAGATCGCGCTGGAGCACGGCCGCAAGACCATCAATGTCAACGAACGCCCGACCATCGACGAGGTGGAAAGCGAGGCAATTTCCGCTCCTCCGACCGGCGCGGCGCCGGCACAGAAGGTCGCCTGAGCCATGGCGGGCGGCCAGACCCACAACGATATCCGCGACATGCTGCTGGACGCGGCCGGGCTTTCGCTCGACCGGCTGCCGATGCTCCATGTGGTGTTCGACCGCCTGGCGGCGTTCTGCGCCGACAGCCTGCGGCACCTCGCGGCCTCACAAGCCTATTATTCGCTGAGCCATGTCGAAAGCGGACGCATCGGCGACATCCTCGAGGTCTACGAGGCCAACGCCATCGCCGGCGTGTTCCATGTCCCCACCTGGGACACTCACGTCATCGTCGGCTTCGACCGCGACTTCGTGTTCACCATCGTCGAGGTCCTGTTCGGCTCTGACGGCTCGGAACCCCCGCTCGACGAGGAACGCAGCTTCTCCAACATCGAGCTGCGCGTCGCGCAGGCGCTGTTCGAGGAGATCGCCAAGGCGCTGCAGATGTCCTTCGCGCTGGTCAGCGACGTGCAGTTCAAGTTCGAGCGCGTCGAGACCCGCATGGACTTCGCGGTTATCGGCCGCCGCAACAACCTCGCCGTCGCGGCGAAGTTCCTGCTCCAGGCCATCGGGCGCGGCGGCGAGATGTTCGTGATCATCCCGCAATCGGCACTGACGCCGATGCGCCAGCAGCTCGCACGCGTCGTCTCCGGCGAGTCCTCCGGGCGCGACCCGACATGGGCGCGGCAGATCCGCAGCGAAGTGCAGCGCGCGGAGGTCAGCCTGCGGGCGATCCTGGAGGAACGCCAGATCGAGCTCGGAGACGTCGCCGACTTCCACATCGGCCAGATCATCCAGCTTCAGGCGACACCGCTCAGCCCGGTGAAGCTCGAATGCAACGATCAGGCCCTGTTCTGGTGCAGCCTCGGCCAGTCGGAAGGAAACTACAAGCTCAAGATCGAAGATGTCGTCAGCTACGAGCAGGAATATATCGATGATATCCTCCCTCGTTGACGTCATACTTCTGGTTGCTCTCGTCATAACATCGGTGTCGGTTCTGACGACGTATGCCAAGCTGAAGAAACTCGAGCGCCATCATCGGGAATACGAGATCGTTCTGGCGCAGACCGCGCAGTCGCTGGATGCGGCCCGGGCCGCGATCGAGCGGCTGCAGGGAGATGGCGAGGGATTGGTCGCTTCACTGGCCGCCCGGATCGAGCGCGCCCAGGCCCTTGTCGACGAACTCGACAGCCGCGGCGTCGCGATCGGAACGGGTGGGCCGGTTCCACGGCCATAACGCCGGCGAGGCGGCGCTGCGCCGCGGAATCGCGCCGGCCGCGCCGAGCCGGCAATCGGGATATCGCAGGCCGGGGATCGCGGCCACTCGCACACTAGGACGCAGGACAACACCACCATGGCGACGCCCAACGACCGCCCCCGGAGCAAGTCATTCGAGCCGAACCCCGACGAGCCGCTCGGCGGGCCGCGCAATGTCGAATCGATCATGCGCATCCCCGTGCTGCTGCAGGTGGTGCTCGGCTCCGCCACCATGCCGGTGGCGAACCTGATGAAGCTCGGTCGCGGCGCGATCGTCCCGCTCGACCATCGCGTCGGCGAGCCGGTCGACATCGTCGTGAACGGCCGGGTGATCGCCCGCGGCGAAGTCGTCGTAGTCGAGGACGACAACTCGCGCTTCGGCGTGTCGCTGACCGAGATCATCGGACCGCCCGGCTCGGAAATCGCGAGCTGAGCGGCCCCGTATCATCACGTTGACCGGATAAGCGTTGCATGTCGGCCTCCGCTTCGACCAAGACGACCGTCAGCCGCCCGCTGGAAGGCGCGGACCGCGTTGCCGCGCTGCTCATGACCATGGGCAGACCGGCGGCGGTGCAGGTCATGAAGCATTTCAGCCAGGACGAGCTGAAGGTCATCACGCGGGCGATCGCCGACCTGCAGCCGGTTTCAGCCGCCCAGATCGAGCAGCTGATCGAGGACCTCGCCGCGCAGTTCGTCGCCGGAGCGAACCTCATCGGCAACGTCAGCGAGGTGGAGCGCCTGCTGAGCGGCATGCTGCCGCCGGAGCAGATCCAGGACATCCTCGCCGACGTGCTCGGCAACGCCAATCACTCGATCTGGGATCGCATCTCGACGGTCTCGGAAGGCGCTCTGGCGAGCTACATCCTCAAGGAGCACCCGCAGACCGCGGCGCTGATCCTGTCGAAGGTGAAGCCGTCCTGCGCCGCCAAGGTGATGGGCCACCTGCCGACGGACCTGCGCAACGACGTGATGCGCCGGATGCTGACGCTGAAGCCGCTGGTCGAGGCGACGATGAAGATCATCGAGCGCACCATCCATGAGGACTTCCTCGTCAACTTCTCGCGCAACATGGGCGCCGACACCCATGCCCGCATGGCCGACATCATCAACAAGATGGAGCGCGACCATATGGAAAACGTGCTCCAGAACCTGTCGAACACGCGGCCGAAATCCGCCGAAATCCTCAAGGGCCTGCTGTTCACCTTCGACGACATCGTCAATCTCACGCCCAAGGCACGCACTTCGCTGTTCGATCAGATCCCGAACGACCGCGTGGTGATGGCACTGAAGGGGACGGATGCCGCCTTCCGCGACATCATCCTGCAGTCGCTCGCCTCGCGCGTGCGCCGCATGGTGGAGCAGGAACTGGCGACGGGTCAGCCGGCGACCCAGCGCGACGTTACCGAGGCACGCCGCATGATCACGGACCTGGCGCTGGAAATGGCCGGACGCGGCGAGATCGAACTCAACTCCGACCAGGACGACGGCGGGGCGCTGTTCCGATAAGTCGGCAGGCCGGCACCGTGCCCCCGACGCGCTGTACGGATCGCAAGGAGAGATCCCGTGGCTGGCGATGACGACAAGGAGAGCAAGACCGAGGAGGCGACCGACCGACAAATTTCCCAGGCGCTCGAGAAGGGAAATGTCCCCTTCTCACGCGAAGCGCCGCTGTTTGCCTCGCTGGCGGCCATGCTTGTCTGCCTCGTGTTCCTGATTCCGCAGAGCATTGGCGCGCTTGCCCACGAGCTGAGCCGCTTTATCGACGATCCCGGAGGATTTTCTCTTGAAAGCGGCAGCGATGCGACCGCCCTGCTCTGGGGAACGGCAATGGCCGCGAGCCATTTCCTGTTGCCGTCCATCATCACTCTGTCCGTCGCAGGTCTTGCCGCTGCGCTGCTTCAGAACAGCCCGGCTTTCGTCCTCGAACGCATCCGCCCGAAATGGAACCGGATCTCGCTGGCGAGCGGATGGGGACGCACCTTCAGCGGCGCCGGCCTCATCGAGTTTCTCAAGTCGCTCTTCAAGTTCACCGCTGTCGCGGTGCTCATCGTCATTCTCTGCGAAACCGACCAATATGCCGTCATCAATGCCATGTTCAGCGATCCGGTCCTGATCCCGGCTCTGCTGCTTTCCCTGGCGACGCGCCTCGTCTCGGCCGTCTGCGTCGGCATTATCGTGCTGGTCGCGCTCGATCTCGTCTGGTCCCGCGTGAAGTGGCGTCGCGATCTGAGGATGACGAAGCAGGACATCAAGGAGGAGATGAAGCAGACCGAGGGTGACCCCCTCGTCAAAGCCAGGCTGCGTTCCCTCGCCAAGGACCGGGCGCGCCAGCGCATGATGACGGCCGTGCCGAAGGCGTCCTTCGTGGTGGCCAATCCGACCCATTACGCGGTGGCGCTGCGCTACCAGCGCGAGGAAGGCGGCGCCCCGGTGGTGGTGGCGAAGGGCGCCGATCTCCTCGCGTTGCGCATCCGCGAAATCGCGACGAAGCACGCCATTCCGATCATCGAAGACAAGCCCCTCGCCCGTGCATTGTACGACTCCACGGAAGTGGACCAGTGGATTCCGCCCGAGTTCTACCGGGCAGTCGCAAAAATTCTCTACTTCCTCTATTCGCGCGAAAAATAGAATGTTGAAAGATAATAATTTCCTTCTGACGCGAACGAGCGATGACGAGTTCATGGCCTACGAGAAAATTCTCGGCCAAAAACTTCGCAGCACTCTTGCGGAACTCTATACGATAAATGCGGGCGTTTTCATTTCATACATCATCATGGAGCAGGACGAGAACATAGAGGATATCATCTCGTCGTCGACGGAATTGACCCTTCGTCCGGGAACACTCCGATATGGGCGCAGCGCGGCGGTGGATTTCGAATGGGGCTCGGTTCCAGCCGTGACCATCGACCTCGAACTGATCTCCCATCCGTGCTCGGTGTTCTTCAAGGTGGTGTTCCAGGGCAAGTTCGTCGGCATCGACATCAGCGCGATGCTGTTCTCGACGCCACCCGGCGACAGGGACGACAACCTGCGGCGCCTGGCGAGTGCACTGGAAGCGGCCGTCCTGCCGAAGACGTCCCACTGAGCCCCGGGATGGCGCCGTCGCATGTCCGCCGGGGGCTTCCCCGGATCGCCGGCGAGCGCCAGCTTCGAGCAAGTTTGACGCGCTAACGTCGCTCATGGGCAGTTGGATCCGTGTTCCGGATCGTCTCGATGGAGCTGACCGCGTGCAACCCGTCTATCTCATGGATCTTGCCGCACGGCACGCCCAGTGGGCATCGGCGCGCCAGACGACCGTCGCGAGCAACATCGCGAACGTCAACACGCCGGGCTACGAGGCCGTCGACATCGTGCCGTTCAGCGAGGTGCTCGACAAGACCGCGCTCGTCATAGCGCAGACCCAGCCGGGGCACATGAGCTTCGACGGAAGCCAGAGCGGCGATACGCGGGTCAACCGGGACGGGACGTGGGATGTGACCCACTCCGGCAACTCGGTCAGCCTCGACAAGGAAATGCTCAAGGCCGCCGACATCAGCGGGGCCTTCGCGTTCGACAACAATGTCATCCGGTCATTCCACCGGATGCTGCTCTCGACAGCAAAGACCGGCGCATGATTGATCCGTTGAAGGCCACGATCGGAATTGCGGCCTCCGGGCTCGATGCCCAGGCGATGCGCCTGCGCATCATCTCCGAGAACGTCGCCAATGCCCGCTCGACCGGGAGCACCTCCGGCTCCGATCCGTTCCGCCGCAAGACGGTGCAGTTCGAGAGCATGTTCGACGAGAAGCTCGGCGCGCCCTCGGTGAAGGTGAAGAGCTTCGGCGTCGACGATTCCCCGTTCCTCGTCGAGTACGACCCGGGCAACCCGGCCGCCGACGGTGACGGTAACGTCAAGCTGCCGAACATCAACCCGATCGTCGAGATGGCCGACATGCGCGAGGCCAACCGGTCCTACGAGGCCGGCCTGCAGGTCGTGAAGCAGGCCCGCTCGATGATTTCCCAGACGATCGATCTGCTGAGGAACGGATAATGGTGAACCCGATCTCGCTCATTGGCTCGCTGACCGACAGCTCGACCCTGACGAAGCTCGCCGGCACGGCATCGTCTGCCGCGTCGGTCGCCTCCTCCGCCGCCTCCGTGGCGTCTTCCGCCGCGTCCGTCGGATCGGACTTTTCCAATGTGCTCGCCTCGGTCTCGCGCGGGTTCGTTGATTCGATGAAGAGCGGCGAAGGCGCCGCCATCTCTGGCGTGACCGGCAACGTCCCTGTCGCAAAGGCTGTCCAGGCGATCATGGTCGCCGAGGAATCGCTGCAGACCGCGATCGCGGTGCGCGACAAGGTTGTCGCCGCCTACCAGGAAGTCACGCGCATGTCGATCTGATCGCAAACGCGACGATGTGAGGATCTGAAGACATGGTTATGAGAGCTCTCGGCATCGCCGCGACCGGAATGAGTGCCCAGCAGACCAACGTCGAGGTGATCGCGAACAACATCGCGAACATCAATACCACCGGCTTCAAGCGCGCCCGCGCGGAATTCTCCGATCTGCTCTATCAATCCGAACGTGCTGCCGGCGTGCCGAACCGGGTGGGTGAGAACCCGATCCCGGAGGGCGCGCGGGTCGGCCTCGGCGTGCGGACCCTCGGGGTGCGCAACCTGCACATCCAGGGCTCGCTCGACCAGACGAGCAACCCGCTCGATCTCGCCATCAACGGCCGCGGCTGGTTCCAGGTGATGGGGCCGAACGGCGAGACCGTCTATACCCGCGCCGGTGCGTTCGAGAAGAACGACGTGGGCGAGATCGTGACGTCGGACGGCTATACCCTCGATCCGCCGCTGCCGGCCTTCCCGCAGGACACCACGGCCATCACGATCAACGAGTCCGGCGAGGTCTATGCCGCCACGGCCGCCCAGCCCGACACGCCGACACTGATCGGCCAGGTGACGCTGGCGAACTTCGCCAACGAAGCCGGACTGGAGCCTCTCGGCAACAATCTCTACCGCGAGACGGCCGCGTCGGGCCAGGCGGTCGCCGGGTTCGCGGGCGAGGACGGCTTCGGCAAGCTCTATCAGGGCTACCTCGAAAGCTCGAACGTCGATCCGGTGAAGGAAATCACGGAGCTCATCTCCGCCCAGCGTGCCTACGAAATGAATTCGAAGGTCATCCAGGCTGCGGACGAGATGGCCGGCACCGTATCGAAGGGCATCCGCTGAGCACTGGCCAGGGCCATGTCATTTTTGTATCGCTCCTTTGCGGCGGCGTTTGCCGTGTTCGTGGCAGCCGCCGCTCCGGCCCTCGGCCAGGAGATCGCCTCCAGCAACGGAACGGCGGCCGTGGTGCAGCCGATCTTTCCGCAGGGCGCTCCGCCGCAGGGCATGGTGCAGCGATACGACGCCGTGCCGGGGGCCGCGACGCAGACGGACGGAGAGACGCTGCCGGTGCTCGCCGTCACGGTCTATCCGGGTGACACCATCACCGAGGCGATGGTCATCGACCGCCAGTTTCCGGTTGGCGTGTCCCAGCGCTATGCGGCGCTTTCCGTCCGGGATCAAGTGATCGGCAAGGTCGCCCGCCGCACGCTGGCGGCCGGGCAGCCGATCCCGCTCAATGCCCTCGGCATGGCGACGCTCGTGAATCGAGGCGTGCCGACAGAAGCCTCCTACGTGGAAGACGGCCTCAGTATCACCGCCCAGGTCATGCCGATGCAGTCCGGCGGCGTCGGAGACGTCATCCAGGTGCGCAACGTCGATTCCGGCCGCATGATCAGCGGCGTCGTTCAGGCGGACGGCACCGTTCGCGTGGGAGGACGGTGATGCGCAGACCGTTCTCGCGGCTCGCCGGCGCAGCGGCGCTTTTCGGGCTTCTGCTTTCCGCCGGCTGGCCGATGGACGCCGCCGAGGCCGCGCGCATCAAGGACGTGTCCAGCATCCAGGGCGTCCGTGAGAACCAGCTCGTCGGCTATGGTCTCGTCATGGGCCTTCAGGGCACTGGCGATACGCTTCGCAACACGCCGTTCACCGGCCAGTCGATGCAATCGATGCTCGATCGCATGGGCATCAACGTCCAGGGCCTCGACATGCGGGCCCGCAACGTCGCGGCCGTGACCGTCACCGCCTCGCTGCCGGCCTTCGCGGGGCTAGGGTCCCAGATCGACGTGAACGTATCGTCCCTCGGCGATGCGACGTCGCTGAAGGGCGGCACACTCCTGATGACGCCGCTTTCAGGAGGCGACGGCATCGTCTACGCGGTCGCTCAGGGGCCGATCGCCGTTTCCGGTTTCGCGCTCCAGGGCCAGGCGGAAAGCGTCACCCAGGGCGTGCCGACCGCCGGGCGCATCCCGAACGGCGCCCTCGTCGAGCGACGCGTCGCCGGCTCGATCAGCGATTCCATCGTGCTGCAGCTCAAGAACCCCGACTTCATGACCGCGGCGCTGATCGTGGATGCGGTGAACGCCTTCACGAGCGACCGCTACGGCATGAAGGCCGCCAAGGAACGCGATCTCGCGAGCGTCACGATCCAGAAGCCGAAGAAGGTAAATGTGGCGCGTTTCCTCGCCGAGATCGGTGAGCTGGAAATCCAGCCCGATATCCCGGCCCGCGTCGTCGTCGATCAGCGGACCGGTACGGTGGTGATCGGCAACAATGTCCGGATCTCCACGGTCGCGCTCGCTCACGGCAACATGACGGTGCGCGTGACCGAGACGCCCCAGGTTTCGCAGCCCGGACCGTTCAGCAACGGCACCACACAGGTCGTGCCGCGCACCAACATCACCGTGGACCAGCAGGACGCTCACCTCGCCATGGTGGGCGGGACTGACCTCCAGACCCTTGTGCACGGGCTCAACCGGCTCGGGCTGAAGCCGACGGACATGATCTCCATCCTGCAGGCGATCAAGACCTCCGGCGCCCTCCAGGCGGAGCTCATCGTACAATGACGAATGTCGCTGCCCTCCCCGCTGCGCCCCGTCGCCCGTTGCGCGTTGCCGCCACTGCTGCGCTGATCGCCGCGACGGCGCTCGCGGCGGTGCCGGGGCTCGCGGTTGCCCAGACGCCCGCTCCGGCGGCCGGTGGTGCCGGCGCGAGACCCGCAGTCGTCGCAGCTTCGCCGATGGATGAAAACGCCGCGCAATATTGCAGCAATATCGCCAATGCGGCTGCGGATGCGCGGTTTGCGCGGCAGGCGCAGACGCTGAAGGCACTCGAGGCCGAGATCGACAAGCGCGTGGCGGCGCTGGAGCAGAAGCGGGCCGAGTACCAGGAATGGCTCGACCGACGCGAGGCGTTCCTCAAGAAGGCCGACGAATCTCTGGTGGCGATCTATTCGCAGATGCGCCCGGACGCCGCCGCAGCGCAGTTGACCGCCATGTCTGACGAGGCGGCGGCCTCGATCGTCGCGAAGCTGCAGCCGCGCGCCGCGAGCGCCATTCTCAACGAGATGGACGCCGCCAAGGCCGCGCAGGTCGCCAGCTACATGTCCGGCCTGACCGACCGCCAGACCGGAAAGAAGCCGCCCACGACAGGAATGCGCGGATGAGAATGCTGATCGTCACCGCGGCCCTGCTGGCGATTGCCGGCTGCCAGTCCAGCAAGGATGCGATGGACCAGCCTCACCTGATGCCGCTCGGCTTCGGAATTCAGCCACCGCGCGATCCGTTGCCGATCGCCATCGCTTCCGGCAACGCAGGCGGCGGGCCGAATTCGACCTGGGGCCGCAACAGCCGGGACATGTTCAGCGATCTGCGGGCGACGCATGTCGGCGACAGCCTGACGGTCAATATCACCGTCAACGACAAGGCCGAATTCGACAACGAGAGCGATCGCTCCCGCGAAAGCGGCATCAACACCGGGATCGGGCTCGGCCTCGGCGCCCTGAACTTCCAGCTTCCCGTGACGAGCGCCGATGTCACCCTGAAGGGCGGGACGAGCAGCAACGGCAAGGGTTCGATCGACCGCTCCGAGAAGCTCAATCTCAACGTCGCCGCCATCGTCACCGAGGTGCTGCCGAACGGCAACCTGGTGATCAGCGGCTCGCAAGAGATTATGGTCAATTACGAAGTGCGCGTGCTGACCGTCGCCGGCATCGTCCGGCCCTATGACATCAGCAGCCGGAACACCGTCAGCTACGAGAAGGTCGCCGAGGCCCGTATTTCCTACGGCGGGCGCGGCCGGATCTCCGACGTGCAGCAGCCGGGCTGGGCGCAGCGCGTCTATGACAAGACCACCCCGTTCTAGAGCGCTTTCCGATCGGATGGTGATCCGACCGGCGGGAGATCGCTCGGATTCGACAGCTTGGGCATGTCGTTCGGATCGCCCCGGCCTGAACGGAACATGCTCCGGCGCGCCCGCGCCCGATCGAATGCTCAGGCGAATGAGACCGCGGCGGGCAAGCACCGCACGCATCTCTGCCGCCTGAGCCGGGAACCGGCATCGCCCACGGCGTGGCCGCGCCGAAAGACAAAACGGGAGAGCCCCGGATGGCACTGAGCAGGACCGATCTGGACAAGCCTCGCCGAAAGGCAGGCGGGCGCAACATCATTCTGGTGCTGCTGCTGCTCACCGTCGTTGCGGCCGGTGCCGGCGGCGGCGTAGGCCTTTATCTCGCCTCCACGGTCGAGAAGGCGTTCGAGGAGAAGGAGCGCGCCAAGCCGAAGAAGGTCCCCGGCGAGATCATCTACGGCAACGATGCCCGTCTCCAGCAGCTCGACCCGATCGTCACCAATCTTGCGTCTCCCAGTTCCACCTGGATCCGGCTGGAGGCCTCCATCGTGTTCAGAAACGGCAGCCTGGAAGCGCCGCTGGTGACGGCGGCCGAGGTGCGGCAGGACCTGATGTCGTACCTGCGCACGCTCCCCCTCTCACAGTTCGAAGGGCCGAGCGCACTTCAGCACCTGCGCGAGGACCTCAACGAGCGTGTGGCGCTGAGGACGGACAATCGGGTCCGCGAACTCGTCATCGGAATGATCGTGGTGCAATGAGGCGAACCGTCCTTCCGTTCGACCGCGTCCCCCGCAACGTCCATCGAGCCGCACCTTCCCTTCCCATCATGCGCCAGTCCACCAAGACCGCTTCCACCGTCGACGCCGGCTCTCTTCAATCCGCGACGGTCGACGCATTGTCCCTACCTGCGGCGCCCGGTGACGCGGCGTGGACGAAACGGCGGATGCCTTCGGGCGGGTGGTCCATGGCGACGCGGTGGCGCATCCTCGCCGTGCTGGTCGTCGCGATGCTGCCGGTGATGATCGCGGACGCCCACGCCCAGTCGAACCTGCTCGCGGATCTGCTTCCCCCGGGCAACGCCTCGATGAGCGGCCGGATCGTTCAGCTTTTCGCGCTGCTGACGGTGCTTTCCATCGCGCCGGGCCTGCTCATCATGGTGACGAGCTTCACGCGGTTCGCGATTGCACTGTCGTTCCTGCGCTCCGGTCTCGGCCTGCAGAGTACGCCCGCGAACCTTGTCCTGATCAGCCTGTCTCTGTTCATGACTTTCTTCGTGATGGCGCCGACGTTCGACCGAGCCTGGCGAGACGGTATCGTTCCCCTCACCCAGAACGCCATCACCGAGGAGCAGGCCTATGATCGCATCACGGCCCCGTTCCGCGAGTTCATGCTCGCCCAGGTGCGGCCGAAGGACCTTCAGCTGTTCACCGATCTGGCGGCGAACGCGCGCGACCAGGGCCGCCGTGCCGCCGGCGCGACCCGCAACGCGGACGGCGCTTCCACGGCTGAAAGCAGCGGCAGCTCGCAACAGGAAGACCGCGACAGCCGCGCCTCCGCCGCCCCGAGCTTCATCCCCACCGAAGCCGTCGACCTGCGTGTCCTCATCCCTGCGTTCATGATTTCCGAGCTGCGCCGCGGCTTCGAGATCGGCTTCCTGATCGCCTTGCCCTTCCTGGTGATCGACATGGTCGTGGCGACGCTGATCATGTCCATGGGCATGATGATGTTGCCACCGTCCATCATCTCGCTGCCGTTCAAGGTGCTGTTCTTCGTCTTGATCGATGGCTGGAACATGCTGATAGGCGGCCTTGTGCGATCCTATTACTGACGCACAATGAAGCCTTACGGTCAGATGGGATCATGACCGTAAGGACATCGCTTCGCATTCGAGATTCGCGAGGCCATTTGTCCCGCCGGATGGCGTCTGTCGGAACGCACGGTGCTCCGCCGGATTTCGGCCGAGTTGGACGGATGCGGCTGCTGTGACGCCGGTGACCCACTAAAACGAAGTCGGGGGCCGAAGCCCCCGATCGCCAAAGGTCCCGGCTTCCGCGCGCTGCGCTTCACCGGCCGTGCAGCAACGCGCTGCGCTCAGTGCACGCTCTCATCCTGTCGCGCGGCAACGGCTTGCTGGACGAGCATCGTCTCCTTCAGCACCTGCAGCGCCTCCAGAACATTGTCCTGCTTACGCAGGAGGTCGACGAGTTCGTAGCGGGCCTCCAGAAGCCCCGGATTGAGCCGGGCCGCCTCCCGCACGGCATCGGTCGCCTCGTCGAACCGCCCCGCGTCCTTCAGCGCAAACCCGAGATTGAGGTGGGCCTTGGCGTCGCCGGGCGCGAGTCCCGTCGCCATTTCGCCGACGGACACCGCCTCGTCCAGGCGGCCGAGCTTGCGCAGCACCAGCGAGAAATTGCTGTAGGCGGGGCCGTGATCGTCCTTCACCAGCAAGGCCTGCTGCAGAATGTCCGCCGCCTCGTCGTTCCGCCCCGTCTGGTGGAGGACGATGCCGAGGTGATGCAGGCTGTCGAAGTGGCCGGGCTCGAACGCAAGAATGCGCCGGTAGATGTCCTCGGCCTCTATCAGCCGGCCGACCTGATGATGCCGCATGCCCTCGGCGAACAGCAGCGCCGCCTGGTCGTCCGCGGCCCGGCGGGTCCGGATCGACACATCCTCGATCGAGGGCACCGTCGGCACCTGACGCTCGGGCGGTGAGGTTCCGATCGGCAGAGCTTCGACCGCGAACGCCTCCGGCGGCCGCCCGGCGCGGTGGATCTCCCACATCCGCTCATAGGCCCGTTCGAGATGATAGGCGTAGCGGTCGATATCGAACAGCGGCACCGTCAGGCGATTGCCGATCAGGCGCTGGCGCAGCGACGACAGCGTCTCCGGCTCGGTGGCGAGCCTGATGGCCATCGCCTCATAGTCATCGAGCGTGGCGACGGCGAGTTCCGGCAGCCCGGCGGCCGCCACAAGGCTGGCGGCGACACGGCTCGCGAAGGTCTCCCCCGGGCACGTCAGCACCGGCAGGCCCGCCCAGAGCGCGTCGCTTGCGGTGGTGTGAGCATTGACCGGCAACGTGTCGAGGAACAGATCCGCGAGGCGGTGCCGGGCGAGGTGCAGCGGCGGCGCCGCCCGGTTGGCGAACACGATTCGGGCCGGATCGACGCCGCGGATCATCGCTTCCCGGCGCAGATTGTCCTCGGCCCGTTCCTGGTCGCTCAGCACCCACAGCACGGATCCGGGAACGGCGATCAGAATCCGCGCCCAGATATCGAACATTTCCGGCGTGAGCTTGTAGATGTTGTTGAAGCAGCAGAACACGAAGCCCTCCTCCGGCAGGCCGCAGACGGCCCGGTTGGGGAGGTCCGCGGCGATGCGGCGGTTGGTGTCGTTGGGCTGGTACGTGTCCGGAAGGTGGACGATCTTCTCGCTGAAGAACGGCTGGTGCTCCATCGGGGTGACGATGGCATCGGTGATGATGTAGTCGACGAAGTCCGCGCCGAGCGTTCCCGGGAAGCCTAGATAGTTCACCTGGACAGGGGCCGGGCGCTGGGCGAGGATGCCGAGCCGCCCGCCCTTGGTGTAGCCCTTGAGGTCGACCAGAATATCGATGCCGTCGTCGCGGATGCGTTGCGCGGCCTCGCGGTCGCTCATGCTCCCGATCTCGACGAAGCGGTCGAACGCATTCTCGAGGCGTCGCCGCAACGGCGAGCCGTCGTCCACGCTCCACGAATAGGCGGTGATCTCCAGCCGGCCACGGTCGTGGCGTTCGAAAAGCTCCGCCATCAGGATCGCCGTGGCGTGGGTATGCAGGTCGGAAGAGAGATAGCCGATGCGGATGCGGCCGTCCCCAGAGGGGGCCCGCTTGCCGGCCGGCCCGAGCAGAGGCCTGACGCCGCGCTTGGTCCGTGCGGCCATCTTGCGGGCATTCTCGAGCTGATCTGCAGGCGTCGACGGCTGCGTGAACAGCACGAACGGGTCCACCGGCTGGTCGCTCGTTCTCAGCAACCGCAGCAGTTCCGCCTGATCGGACTCAAGTTCGCTCCAGTCCCAGACCGTCCGGCACCATTGCGTCAGCAGGTTCCAGACGCTGGGATCGGTCGAAGGCCTCAGCGCGGCAGCCCTCAGCGTCTCGATGCTTTCCTCGACCCGTCCGCAGTCGGCCAGCGTCTGCGCCAGAACGAGATGACCGGCATCGACGTCCGGACGCAGCGCGACGGCCTGCCGGAAGACGGCGACGGCCTCATCCGCGGCGTCGGGAATCTGCTTCAGGGCGTCGCCAAGGCCGGCGAGAACGGCAAGATCGTTCGGCCTGAGATCGGCCGCGCGCCTGTAGGCGTCGGCGGCCTCATCGTTCCGGCCGAGGCTGCGCAGCACGGCACCGAGGCCGCACCAGAGATCGGCATTGTCCGGTTCGGCCGCGAGGCCGTTTCGGTACGCCTCCAGCGCCTCGTCATGCCGGCCCAGGCCGGCGAGCGTCCGGTTCCTGAGGAGGAAGACCTCGCTTCCCGCGGCGCTGGCATCTCCGACCCTTGCCAGAAGCTCCTCGGCGGCGGCCAAGTCGCCGTTCTTCTGGCGCAGCATTGCCAGCGCCGTCATGCAGCTGGCATCGCCCGGGTGGAGCGATAGCCCCATCTCGCAGAGTTCTTCCGCCTTCCCGTCCTCGCCATTGTCATGAAACGTCAGCGCTGCCCTGAAGAAAGCCTCCGCGCTCATGTCGACACCGGGAGCGGCGACGACGGGCCGCGGCGCCGCGCCGCGGACGACGGGACGCGTGGGCTTGAAACGCTTCAGCTTTTTCTCACGGGACATGCGGGCCGCCTATTCTACGGAACGCTTCACCATCCGATTGCAGGCTTGCGCGAGCCTGATGACTGCACGCCCCGGCGGCGCGCCCGCGCGACGCCCCACGCAAGCTTCGCGCAAGCTTGTGCGCTCAGCTTATGGCCATGGTGGATTGGACGCCTGCTGTCGATGTTCCAGCAGGCAATGGCGCGGCTCCCTCGCCGCAGCCCCTTTTGTCCAAAGGCATGATGCCGCCCCGCCATGCCGGTGAAAGCCCGGCCTGTCCCTGAAGATCCTCTTCATCTCTCGATAACGGGACATTACGATGACCAGCATTATCACGAACTCTTCCGCTCTCGTGGCCCTGTCGACCCTCAAGTCGATCAGCAAGGACCTCGACACCACCAACAGCCGCATCTCGACCGGCCTGAAGGTGAACACGGCCAAGGACAACGCCGCCTATTGGTCGATCGCCACCACCACCAAGTCGGACAACGGCCAGCTCGGCGCCGTGAAGGATGCTCTCGCGCTCGGCGCCGAAACGGTCAACACCCAGACCACCGGCATGAACGCGGTCATCGACAAGCTCAACGAGCTGCAGAAGAAGCTGACGACCGCTCTTTCCGCGAACGTGGACCGCGGCAAGATTCAGTCGGAAATCGACACCATCCTGACCGACCTGAGCGACTCGGCCTCGGCCGCCACGCAGGCCGGTGAGAACTGGCTCTCGGTCGACAGCTCCGAGGGTGACTACAACCCGATCGCCAAGCTGGTGGCCTCGTTCACCCGCACCGGCGGCCAGATCTCGCTCGGCACCGTCGACGTGGACGTCGACAGCGTGAAGCTGTACGACAAGACGACGTCTTCCGGCACCGCCGCGACGGGCGTCGACCTCACGTCGAGCGCGACTGCGGCTTCCGCCGGTGACCTCGGCGCCGCCTACAGCTCCGCTCTCGCCTCCTTCAAGACCGCCTACTCCACGTTCGCCGCCGCGGCTTCGACGGCCGGCTTTACCGCGTCCACGATCGCCTCGGACTTCGGTGACACGGTCAATGCCGACCAGCTCGTGAAGTTCGCTGCTTCCGCGAAGGCGGACTACGACTCGGCCCTCACGAAGTACGAACTGGGCGCCAAGAGCTCGGACGACCGCAAGGCGCTGGACGCCGCCGAAGCGCTCTACACCGCTTCGAAGGCTCTGTTCTCCGCCGGTCAGGACGGCCTCAACAATGCGGCCGTTGTGGCGAACGACGGCAAGAACGGTGAAGGCGGCATTCTGAACAAGCAGTTCTCCACGCTTGCCAAGAATGAGGACGGCTTCCTCGTCGGTTACGCGGTGTCGGTCGACTCGATCAACATCTCGAACATCGACGATACCGACCTCTCCAAGCTGCGCGCCTACATCGACGTCGTCGACAAGGCGCTGGGCTCCGCGACCGACGCCGCGACCGTTCTCGGTACGGTTTCGACCCGCATCGACAGCCAGCAGACCTTCGTCGGCTCCCTCATCGACGCCAACACCAACGCCATCAGCGCGCTGGTCGATGCGGACATGGAAGAAGAGTCGACCCGCCTCAAGGCTCTGCAGACCCAGCAGCAGCTCGGCGTTCAGACCCTGTCGATCGCCAACTCCAGCGGCCAGAACATCCTGTCGCTGTTCCAGTAATCGGATCCCGATCCGAAACGCACCCGCCGCCTCCGGGCGGCGGGAATTGGGACCGCGCTTCCCCGGGCGCGGTCCTTTTTTATGCGCGCAATCTCCGGACAAGCTTCAGGGCACACACTCGGCATCAAGGATCGGCCTGACCGCCCGGATTGTTCCGGCGGCCGGCGGGCGAACCGCCGCCACCGCGCAGCGCGTGGACGTTCGAAAGCCGCAGGCGCCTCGACGATCGCTGTTGCTGCAAGCGTCGTGACTGCAAGTGTGTCGTGTTTGAGGAGGCTGAGTGTCCATGCCGGGCCTCGCGCAAGCTGAACAGCTCTGGTCGAATATCCGCGACCTCGGAACACGGCGCCTGATCGCACTCGGCCTGATCGCGCTCGCCGTCATGCTGGCGATCGGCCTCGGCGTCTACTATCTCAGCCAGCCCGAGCGCGAAGCGCTCTATACCGGCCTCAGCCGCGACGACGTCACGCGTATGGGTGGTGTGCTGAAGGATTCCGGCATCCCCTTCGATGTCAGCGCCGATGGTTCGGCCGTGCTCGTGGGTCACCGCGATACGGCGCGCGCCCGCATGCTTCTGGCCGAAAAGGGCCTGCCGCAGAATACCAATTCCGGTTACGAGCTGTTCAACGATCTCGGGTCGTTCGGCCTGACCTCCTTCATGCAGCAGGTCACCAAGGTGCGCGCGCTTGAGGGCGAACTCGCCCGCACCATCCAGGGCATGAAGGGAATCAAGGCCGCGCGCGTACACATCGTGCTGCCGGAACGCGGATCGTTCCGCACCGAACAGCAGCCGGCCACCGCCTCCGTCGTGATCCGCACAGAGAGCGCCGACGACACATCGTCGGCCCAGGCGATCCGCTATCTCGTCGCAGCCGCCATTCCCGACCTGAAGCCGGAAGGCGTGACCGTTCTCAACACCGACGGCCGCGTGCTGGCGTCCGGTGACATGGCTGACAGCACCTCCACAGGCAAGATGACCCACCTGGAGGAGCAGATAAACACTGAGTTGACGCAGAACATTCGCAAGACGCTGACGCCGTATCTCGGCCTCAACAATTTCGAGGTGAGCGTTTCGTCGCGGCTCAACACCGACAAGACGCGCACCAGCGAGACGATATACGATCCGGACTCCCGCGTGGAGCGCTCGGTTCGGGTCGTCCGTGAGAACAACACCTCGCAGAATCGCGCCAGCCAGCCGCCGACGACCGTTCAGCAGAACATCCCACAGGAACAGGTCCAGAGCAGCGCCGGGAACGACTCCTCCGAAGAAACGAACCACCGCGAGGAACTGACCAACTACGAGGTCTCGACCAAGACGATCGAGCGCGTCAGCGACGGCTACACCGTCGAGCGACTTTCGATCGCCGTGCTCGTCAACCGCGATCGCCTGCTCGTCAATGCGAGCACCCAGGGCGGCTCGGTGCCCGTCGACGACCAGCTGAAGGACATCGAACAGCTGGTCCGCTCGGCTGTCGGCTTCAATGCGGATCGCGGCGACCAGATCAAGGTATCGGCCATCGGCTTCGCCGAAGGCGGAAATGCGATGGAGCCGGTGCCGCCGCTCGGGATCAAGGATCTGCTGCTGCGCCAGATGGGCACGCTCATCAACGCCGCCGCCATCCTGGTCGTGGCCGTGCTGCTGATCTGGTTCGGGCTGAAGCCGGCCGTCCGCGCCATCCTGGCCCAGCCGCAGGCTGAAACCGCAGGTTCCGATCTCCTGATCGAGGGACCGGACGGTGTGGCGCTCGCCGAAGGCGGCTTCCCGCAACTGCCCGGCAGCGACAACCCGAACCTGATCGAAGACCTCACGAGCCGGATCAACCGCTCGCCGCAGAAACGGCTCGAGCAGATGGTCGAATATGACGAAGAGCAGGTCGCGGCCATCCTGCGGCAATGGATGCGCCACGAAGAGACGGCCGCATGAGGCACGATCTCGCCCGCTACCTGCCGAACTTCGAGGAGGCCGCCGCCAAGGGCGAAGAGCCCCGGGCGCCCGCCGCCGACGCACGGGCCGCGCAGGCGATCGCGGATGCCGTTGCCCGCGCGACCGCGGAAGCTCTCGAACGCGGACGCCGCGAAGGGGCCGAGGCGGAACGTGCCGCAAACAAGGCGGCGCGCGCTGCCGAACTGGCTGCGCTCGACAAGCGGCTCGCGGACGAGCGCCGGCGCTGGAGCGAGGAGGAGGCCGAGCGGCTCGCGGACCGGTTTGCGCTGGCCGTGGCGAGCCTCGAGGAATCGGTGCTTTCGAGTGTCGCGCGCACGCTGGTGCCGTTCCTCGACGAAGGCATCCGCAGACGGGCCCACGAAGGGCTTTGCGACCTGCTGGCCGGGATCCTGGAAACCGGTGAACACAAGACGCTCGCGATCTCCGGGCCGAAGGACCTGCTGGCTCCGCTTCAAGCGCGGTTCGCCCGCCATGTCGGTGCCATCACCTTTACCGAGGCGGACACACCTGACGTCCGCGTCATCGCCGACAGCACCGTGATCGAGACGCAGACGCGGATCTGGTCCGAGCTTCTCGCCAACGCCATCGAGTGAGAACCGGAATGGCCTCCGCACCCGAACACGATCTGATCATCATCCGCCGCGTCGAGGAAGAAGAACACGAGACGCACAACACGGCATGGAAGGTCGCGCACGCGGACTTCATGACGGCGATGATGGCGTTCTTTCTCATCATGTGGCTCATCAACGCCACGGATGACGAGGCGAAGAAGGAAATCGCCAACTATTTCAACCCGATCAATCTCGCCGCGAGCCCGGTGGAGCACAAGGGCGTCAACGACCCGAAGCCGCTCGCCGAAAGTCCTACGCAGAAGAAGGGCGTCAACGATCCGAAGCCGATGAAGGCCGACGATCCGGAGATCGTCGGGCACGAGATGGGCGACGGCGACAAGGCGCCGAGCGGCGTCAAGCCGGGCGGCGAGAAGGTTCAGGCCGGCCCGGACACCTCCGGCGTCGTCAGGATTGCCATCGGCCAGCAGGCGGCGACGCCGCGGGAAGAGGCCGCGGCGTTCCAGGATCCCTATGCGGTTCTCTCCAAGCTCGCCTCGCTCGCTCCGGCGGACACGCCTGCCGATCCCGACGTGGTGATCGGCGTCGTCGGACAGGAAGGCGTCGCGACGAGTGCCGCCCAGACACAGCGCGACCCGTTCGATCCCACCTATTGGCAGCTGCGGGACGGCCCGAAGAGGAAGACCCCTGATCCTTCTGCGCGTGATGGAGCCGCCTCGCCGCCACAGCCTGCGAACATCGCGATGGACGCACGCTCGTCCGGCAAGGAAGACGGCTTCGCACTGGTGAACGACCCGGGGGCAGGCGCACAGGCCGCCACCAACGTTGCAGAGCA